>JAGWUW010000021.1 GCA_028868235.1 Betaproteobacteria bacterium
TTGCAAGCTGCGCGTTAGTGATCCTTGCGATACAAGCACTTTTTGTCTCGATCTAAGCTGTGGACGAGAAGTTTTGGGGTTGAATTTGTTGACAAAATCATATCGATGAAACTAGGATCATCGATATGAGAAAAGACTATTCACAAACGATCCCTGCCCAATGGGCGGCCATGTCAAAAATCTTCGTGGCCCTCGGTGACGAGCACCGGCAGCGCATTATGCTGCTGTTCGAGCCGGGTGAGCGACTCAATGTCGGGCAGATCGCCGAGGTGTCGACCCTAGCCCGGTCGACCGTGTCGCACCATCTGAAGATTCTCCACGAGTCCGGGGTGCTGGCCTCCGAGAAGATCGGCAAGGAGGTGTGGTTCTGGATCGACCGTCCGGCGCTGGAAAGCACTTTCACCAACGTCCTCGATTATCTGAAGGAAAGTACCTGATGCTGCGCTTCTTGTTGCGGCCGCTACTGCGCGGCCTGGCTCGCTTGCTGTTCCGCGTCGAAGTGACGGCGCAGCAGGCCGATTTCCGGCATGAGCGCCTGCTCGTCGTCGCCAACCACCAGTCCTTCCTCGATGGCCTGTTGCTCGGCCTCTTCCTGCCCATCGATCCGGTCTTCGTCGTGCATACGACCATCGCCGAGAACCGTTTCTTCCGCATTCTGTTGTCGCAGGTTGATTACCTGGCGGTCGATCCGACCAGCCCGATGGCCATGAAGAAGGTGATCCGGCTGATCGAAACGGGCCGCCCGGTGGTCATCTTCCCGGAGGGGCGCATCACGCTGACCGGCTCGCTGATGAAGGTGTACGACGGCCCAGCCTTCGTCGCCGCCAAGACCGGGGCGACGGTGGTCCCGGTCCGCCTGCAGGGGGCTGAGCGCACCTATTTCTCGCGCTTGTCGGGCATGCATCCCAAGCAGTTGTTCCCGAAAATCCGCCTGTCCATCCTGGAGGCGCGGCTTTTCCCGATGCCAGAGGGGGCGACAGCCAAGCTGCGCCGCCGTAAGTCCGGCGAGGCCATGCGCCGGCTGATGCAGGAAATGATCGTCGCCTCCCGCCCGCAACAGACCCTCTACGCCGCGCTGTGCGACGCGGTGGACATCTACGGCCGCAGCCGTCGCCTGCTCGAGGACGTCAAGCAGATCGAGTATTCGTACAACGACCTGCTCAAGATGGCGCTGATGCTGGGCCGCCAGATCGAGCGCCTGTCGCAGCCCGGCGAGCGGGTCGGCCTGCTGTTGCCCAACCTGGTGCCAACTATCGGCCTGATCTTCGGCCTCAGTGCCCGCCGCCGCATTCCGGCCATGCTCAACTACACGGCCGGCGTCGAGGCCATGCAGGCGGCGTGCGATGCCGCCGAGGTGCGCACCATCGTCACTTCGCGCGCCTTCGTCGAGCAGGCCAAGCTGGCCGACAAGCTGGCGGGGCTGAGCAACGTGCAACTGGTTTATCTGGAGGATGTGCGTGAGCGTATCGGCCTGGCCGACAAGCTGTGGCTGGTGTTGTGGGCGCTGCGCTTCCCGCGCTCCTTTGAACTAGCCTCCTCTCCGGAGGATGCGGCGGTGGTGTTGTTCACGTCGGGTTCGGAAGGCAAGCCGAAGGGTGTCGTGCTGCCGCACCGCGCCATCCTCGCCAATATTGCCCAGATTCGCTCGGTGATCGATTTCTCGGTCTACGACAAGGTGCTGAACGCACTGCCCATCTTCCATTCCTTCGGGCTGACTGCCGGCGCGCTGCTGCCGGTGCTCAACGGCGCCAGCCTGTTCCTCTACCCGTCGCCCCTGCATTACCGGGTGATTCCGGAACTAGCCTACGACCGCGGTTGCACCATCCTGTTCGGCACCTCGACCTTCCTCGCCAACTACGGCAAGTTCGCCAATCCGTACGATTTCTACCGCCTGCGCTATGTCGTGGCCGGCGCCGAGAAGCTGTCGGAAGCGGTGCGCAGCCAATGGTTCGAGAAATTCGGCCAGCGCATCTTCGAAGGCTATGGTGCAACCGAAACTGCGCCGGTGCTGGCGGTGAACACCCCGATGGCCTACAAGACCGGCACCGTCGGCAATCTGCTGCCGGGTATCGAGTACCGGCTGGTCCCGGTGCCCGGCATCGAACAGGGTGGCCTGTTGCACGTACGCGGCCCGAACGTGATGGCCGGTTATCTGAAAGCGGACCAGCCCGGCGTGCTGCAACCGCCAGTATCCGATGTTGGCGAAGGCTGGTACGAAACCGGCGACATCGTCGAGGTCGATGAGGAAGGGTTCGTGAAGATCGTCGGCCGTGTCAAGCGTTTTGCCAAGATTGCCGGCGAAATGGTCAGCTTGGAAGTGGTTGAAAAGCTCGCCACCGCGACTTCGCCTGACTTGGTGCACGCTGCTTCCAGTCAGCCCGATCCGGCCAAGGGCGAGGCACTGGTATTGTTTACCACCGATGGCGCATTGACGCGCGAGCTGCTCGCCGCCAAGGCCCGAGTGGCGGGGATTCCCGAACTGGCTGTGCCGCGCAAGATTCATCGCGTCGAGTCGCTGCCGCTGCTTGGTACAGGCAAGGTGGATTACGTGACGCTGAAGCGACTGGCGGAGACCGTGTGATCGATCGACGTTGTTTTGTCGGGCTGCTCGTTGGCGGCGCAGCCCTATCGGCTGCCGGCTTGAGTTCGGCCAAGCCGAAGCTGATAAATCAATGCCGGGTCGCCATTCCAGGCAGTCTGATCGAAAGCCCGTGGCTGCGTCAGGCGTGGGCCGGCATAGACGCGGGGCTGGTCTGGGACTGCCATGTTCACCTGGCCGGGCTGGGCGACGTCGGCAGCGGCGTTGTCGTCGCACATTGCGCTTCGTTGGGTGACGATGTAAGCGATGACGGCAAGATCCGTCGCAGCTTCGATCTTTTCCTCAAGCTGATGGACGAACCCCGCGCCAGAGATCTGCTGCATGGCGACATTTCCGCCATCACCCAGCGCAACCGGAAACCGGATGTGATTCAAACGTTGCTCAAGCGCAGTGATCTACACGACCGCCTGGTGCATGGTTCCGATTACCCGCTGCCGGGTGTTGTGCCGCTCACCTCGCCGGGAACACTGGCCCGAGTCGGCTTGCTGCCGAAGGCGGCGGTGGGTGACCTCGACCTGTTGCGCCAGCACAATCCCCTGTTTTTTGATTTCACCCTGAAGCGCCTGCTGAACTGGCAGGGACATTCCTTTTCTCCGGCGGTATTCCAGACCCGCCGACTTTTCGCTGCGAGCCTTACATGAGCGGACAATTCGGACTCCTCAAACAGAAGCGCTTCGGGCCCTTCTTTGCCACACAATTCCTCGGCGCCTTCAACGATAACCTGTTCAAGAACGCCTTGGTCGTGCTGCTCACCTTCCAGGCGGCGCAGTGGACGACGGTGAAGCCGGGATTGTTGGCCAATCTGGCGGCCGGTATCTTCATCCTGCCCTTCTTCTTGTTTTCGGCTACCGCCGGGCAGCTGGCCGACAAGTACGACAAGGCGATGCTGGCCCGGCTGGTCAAGGTGCTGGAAATGGCGATCATGGGCATTGCCGCCGCGGGCTTCTTCCTGACCAGCCTGCCGGTGCTGATGAGCGCGCTGTTCCTGCTCGGTTGCCATTCGACGCTGTTCGGGCCGGTCAAGTACGCGATCATGCCGCAGCACCTGCATGAGGACGAACTGGTCGGCGGCAATGCGTTGATCGAGGCAGGTACTTTCGTCGCCATACTGATTGGCACGCTGGCCGGCGGTCTGCTCGCCGGTTCGGTCGAGCATCCGGTGTGGATCGCGCTCGGGGCCTTTGCCGTGGCGCTGGCCGGGTATGCGACCAGCCGGGGCATTCCGGCGGCGCCGGCCCCCGCGCCGGAACTCAGGATCAATCTCAATCCGCTCAGCGAAACCTGGCGTAATATCGCCTTCGCCCGGCAGAATCGCACGGTTTTCCTGTCCATTCTCGGTATCTCGTGGTTCTGGCTCTATGGCGCGCTGTTTCTCGCCCAGTTCCCAGCCTACGCCAAGTTCGTGCTGGGCGGCGGCGAATCGTCGGTGACGCTGCTGCTCGCTACCTTCACGGTCGGTATTGGCATCGGCTCCATGCTTTGTGAACGGATGTCCGGTAAGCATGTCGAGATCGGCCTGGTCCCTTTCGGCTCCATCGGTCTGACGCTGTTCGGGCTGGACCTTTATTTCGCTTCGCCGGCCGAGTTGGCCGGCACGACGCCGCACCAACTGCTTGCCCTGTTGAGCATTCCGGCCATCTGGCGTGTGCTGTTCGACCTGATGATGCTCGGCGTTTTCGGCGGTTTCTTTATCGTGCCGCTCTATGCCCTGGTGCAGCTGAGTAGTTCGCCGGAACACCGGGCGCGCATCATCGCCGCCAACAACATCTTGAACGCGCTGTTTATGGTGGTCGGCGCACTGGGGGCGGCATCCCTGCTTGGCGAAGGGCTGTCGATGCCGGCCCTGTTCGGGTTCGCTGCCTTGCTCAATGCCTTGGTGGCCATTTACATCTACGGTCTGGTACCGGAATTCCTGCTCCGCTTCATTGCCTGGCTGCTGGTCAAAGCGGTGTATCGACTGCGGACTAGCGGGGTGGAGAACATTCCGCAGGTGGGTGCCGCGGTGCTCGTCGCCAATCATGTGAGTTTTGTGGACGCCGTCGTAATCATGGGAGCGTCGCCGCGTCCGGTTCGTTTTCTGATGGATCATCGTATTTTCCGCACGCCTTTCCTCGGCTTCGTCTTCCGCCATTGCGGCGCCATTCCGATTGCTTCGGCCAAGGAAGATCCGGTGATGATGGAAGCGGCCTTCGCCGAGGCTGGGCGAGCGCTGGCCAACGGTGATCTCGTCGGTATCTTCCCGGAGGGCAACATTACGCGCGACGGCGAGCTACAACCGTTCCGACCGGGTGTCAGCCGAATTTTGGAGGTCAATCCTGTTCCGGTCGTGCCGATGGCCTTGTCCGGCCTGTGGGGCAGCTTCTTCTCGCGTGTTGATGGCGCGGCGATGACGACGCCGTTCCGGCGCGGACTCTTTTCGGATATCGTCCTGCAGGTTGGCGCGCCGGTCCCTGCTCGGGAGGCGACACCCGAGTATTTGCAGGCCCAAGTCCTCGCCTTGCGTGGTGATTGCCACTAACGACCGGTCATGAACGTCCTCGCGATCGACGAAGTCGTAGCGGTGGCTGAGGCCGTTCCTATCGCCCGCACCATTGGCGTTACGGGGCCCTTGAGGGCCGGTCGTTCGGGGTTGGCTTGCTACTCAATGCCTTAATTGAGGAGTTACGGGGCGACCCTCCGGCTATGACCGGGTACGGGTCGCCAGAATCAGCGAACCCTTTTCCAGTGGGTCCAGATCGATGCGAGTGATCCCCGTGAAGCCTGCCATTTGCAGCCAATCGACGTACTCACAGTAACGGTAGGTCTGGGTGCCGGTTTCGTAGAGCAGAGTCAAGCGGAAGGCAGACATGAACGCATTGTTCGGCGTGTCGGCCAAGTATTCGTGAATGACCAGCAGACCGCCGGGGTTGAGAGCGTCGAAAATCTGCTGGATGGCCAGGCGGTTTTCGTCAGCGGTGTGATTGTGCGCGACCGAGAGATAGAACACCACATCGTGTTGGCCGTGCCAATCATGCACCAGAAGCTCTCCGGGGCTAGCCTGGATACGCTCCGCAAGGCCGTGGCGGGCGATGGTTGCATCGGTCTCGGTCAGGGCGCTGGGCAAGTCGACAATCAGTGCGCTCAGTTGCGGATAGTGCTGGCAGAAGCGGATCGAATGCATACCGTGCGAGCCCCCGAGGTCGAGCAGGCGCTTGTGTTCAGGCAACACGGGAACATGGACGAATAGGTCGGGACCAAGGTCGCCGGCAAAGGCATCCATGTAGGCGGAGAAGGTTTTGCCCAACTGCGGTTTGTCCTCCATGGCCTGCCACAGCGTTTTCTCCGGTGAACCACGGCGTACGGCTTCGCTCAGATCGCCCATCATCGGCCAGGCTTCGAGTGACCATAGCAGACCGGGGGTGTAGTCCACCTGGCCGGCACTCGTGAACCAGCGCTGCGTGCTGGCCGTGTTGGCAAATTGCTCGCCTTGTTGTTCCAGATAGCCGATGGTGATCAGAAAGTCGGCCAGGAAGCGGACGCCATTGATGCTCGCCTGCAGCTTCTCGGCCAGAGACTGGGTATCGAGTGGGCCGCCGACGAGGGCTTCGAACAAGCCCAGTTTTCCAGCGGACAAGATGGCAGCCGACTTCATCATCGGCATATAGACATCGAGCATGGCCAGTTCAGCCGAACCAGTGGGCTGGCATACATCAGGCTTAGCGGCGGGGGCTGGTGGGGTGTGTCGTGTATTCATCGGGACTGGGCCAGGGCGGCTTCGATGGAGGCGACGAGGGGCGCATCGTCCGGCTGGGTGTCCGGAGAAAAACGTTGCAGCACTGTGCCGTCGCGGCCGATCAGAAATTTCTCAAAATTCCACAGCACGTCATCGGGTTGCTTGGGCTGCATGCCGTACTGGCTGAGCTTTCCCACGAAATCGCTGCCGGCCGGGAAGGTGGCGGTCGGCCGGGCGGCGATCAGTTGGGCGTAAAGGGGGTGGCGGGAAGCATTGTTGATGGTGACTTTCTCGAATAGCGGAAACTGGACACCGAAATTCGTCGCGCAGAAGGCCGAAATCTCGTCGGCATTACCCGGCTCCTGGCCGGCAAAGTCGTTGCAGGGAAAACCGAGGACCTGCAGGCCTTGCGTGCGATAGGTCTCGAACAGTTTTTCAAGGCCGGCATACTGCGGCGTCAGACCGCATTTCGACGCGACATTTACGATGAGCAAAACCTTGCCCGCGAATTGACCAAGGTGGGTAGGGGTGCCGTCCAGGGTTTTGAGCGGAATGTCGTACAGTGATGGGGGCATGGCGATGCTCTCTTGAAGGGGTAACGTGCCCTCTAGGTGGGGCGCAGGTCTTTTGGTGGATGATAACCTGTTGGCCACCGCTTAAAATGACGATCTTTTCCCGATTTCGAGCGTTTTTATGACGACTGCAGCCCAGATTCCCGCCGATCAACTTGCTTCGCTGGTTAATGCCGATACGCAACGCTTTGCGGCGCGCATGGCTCAGGATGTTTTCGCCGGGGTGTTCCGGCAGGCTGCCAGCAACGATGGTGCGCCGGATGTTGGGGTGCTCGGCGAGGTTGCCGCCCAGTGTGCTAACTGGTCCCGTGCGGGGGGGAGCGACGAAGCGCGGGCGCTGCGTCTGGCACTGCTGATCAGTGGTCTTGACCAGTGGGGGCTGGCCTATACGCAGGCTTTCGGTCTGACAGCCATTCACCCGCTGACGGCGCTGATCGGCGGCCTGCGCGCGCGGCTCGATGCCCGCGAGGAAAGCCGTTTTCAGCAGTATTTCGAGCAAATTGATGTCGTCGAGTCGGATGCCGTCGACTTCAAGGTCGATCTTCGGCGCGGCATTCATCTCGCCTTGTGGCATGCCATGGCGGCCAGCGAGTCCACGGAGCAGGTCGAGGCCATTGTGCGGACGCTGGGTAGCCTGATGGTCGCCCTCAATCAAAAAATGCCGGAATTGGGCTGGCGCCTGATTGCCGATGCGCTGGCCCATATCCAGATCAGTCTGTTGTCCGACCAGACTCCGGATTCGCCGTTAGCCCAAGAGGGGATGCAGCAGTTGTTCGCGTCGCTACGCCATGCCCTGCCGGAGGGCCGCTACCAGGCCATCCTTGCCCACTCTGGGCAGGTCGTCGTGGCGTGGCAGCAGGCTTCACGCAATCGCGCCCACTGATCTACTGCTGATTACCGTTTTCGTCGGGTCAAACGTATCGCCAAGGTAAAATCCACAGATGAACTGGATCGCCCTCAAGGAAAAACTCGACCTCTACGAAAAGCTGATGCGGCTTGATAAGCCGATCGGCATCCTGCTTCTGCTGTGGCCAACCCTGTGGGCGTTGTGGCTGTCGTCGCTGGGTCGTCCCGAGCTCATGGTGCTGTGGGTTTTCGTGTTGGGCACCGTACTGATGCGCTCAGCTGGTTGCGTCATCAACGATTATGCGGATCGGGATTTCGATAGGTACGTTGAACGGACCAAAGAGCGTCCGTTGACCGCCGGTCGGGTGAGCGTCAGGGAAACACTATGGTTGTTTATCGGGCTTTGCCTAGCATCCTTTGTCCTCGTTCTGCTGCTTGGCAAGCCGTTGGTCATCTGGCTGTCGCTGCCGGCTGTCTTTTTGGCCGCGAGCTATCCCTTTACCAAACGTTTCTTCGCTGTCCCGCAGGCCTACCTCGGCATAGCCTTCGGTTTCGGCATCCCTATGGCCTATGCGGCGCATATCGACAGCGTGCCGGCCGAAGCCTGGTGGTTGTTGCTGGCCAATGTGTTCTGGGCGGTGGCCTACGACACCGAGTACGCCATGGTCGACCGCGACGATGACGTGAAGATTGGTATTAAGACCTCGGCCATCACTTTTGGCCGTTTCGATGTGGTGGCAGTGATGCTGTGCTATGCCGCAACCTTGGGCATCATCGGCTGGGTCGGCCACACCCTGCACCTGGGAATTGCCTTTTACATGGGCCTGCTAGTCGCGGCCGGCATCATGGGTGTGCATTACACCTGGATCAGAGGTCGTGAGCGGATGCCCTGCTTCAAGGCATTTTTGCACAACAACTGGGTCGGTTTGAGTATCTTCGCCGGCATTGTCATCGATTTCCTACTTTCTGGAAGGAGTTTCGGATGAAAGCCCTGTTTGCCATTCTGGCCTTGGCCTCCACCATGGCCATGGCCGAAGATGCCCGCCAATTGGCTGTCTTGCCGGTGCCGGCACAAGAGGTGTTGCGTCAGGATATGCGTGACAACCTAGTGGCGCTTAATGAAATCTTGTCGTTGATGGCCACAGGCAAGCTCAAGGAGGCTGGCGAGGTCGCCGAAAGTAAGCTTGGCCAGTCGGCTATGGGCAAGCATCGCAGCAAACCGTTCGAGGCGCGGCCCGGACCGAACATGCCGCCGGCCATGCACAGTATCGGTATGGATGGACACCGTGCTGCCAGCGAATTCGCCGCCGCTGCGCAGGCCGGGGATCGTGACAAGGCGCTGGCCCTGCTGCCGAATCTCACTGCGGCCTGCGTGGCCTGCCATTTTTCGTACCGAATCCGATGAAATACCACGATCTGCGCGACTTCATGTCGCAACTGGAAAAAACTGGCGAGCTGAAGCGTGTCGGCATTGCGGTTGATACCCACCTCGAAATGACCGAAATCTGCGACCGCGTGCTGCGTGCGGAGGGGCCGGCCATTTTGTTCGAGCTGCCGGTGACGGCTGGGCGTCGGCACGATATTCCGGTCCTGGCTAATCTGTTCGGAACACCGAAGCGGGTGGCCCTAGGTATGGGTGAGGAGTCGGTGCAGGCCCTGCGCGAAGTGGGCAAGCTGCTCGCCTACCTGAAGGAACCGGAGCCACCCAAGGGCCTGAAGGATGCCTGGGAGAAATTGCCCATCCTCAAGCAGGTGCTCAACATGGCGCCGAAGAAGGTGTCGAGCGCACCCTGCCAGGAAGTCGTCTGGGAGGGTAAGGATGTCGATCTGTCCAAACTACCCATCCAGCACTGCTGGCCGGGCGACATCGCACCGCTGATCACTTGGGGCCTGGTCGTGACCAAGGGGCCGCACAAGAACCGGCAGAATCTCGGTATCTACCGCCAGCAGGTGCTCAGCCCGAACAAGGTCATCATGCGATGGCTGGCCCATCGCGGCGGTGCGCTGGACTTCCGCGACCACCAGCTAGCCAATCCCGGCCAGCCCTTCCCGGTTGCCGTAGTACTCGGCTGCGACCCGGCGACCATTCTCGGGGCTGTGACGCCGGTGCCCGATTCGCTGTCCGAATACCAGTTTGCCGGCTTGTTGCGCGGCGGTAAGACCGAATTGACGCAATGCCTCGGCTCGGGGCTACAGGTGCCGGCATCGGCCGAGATCGTCCTCGAAGGCGTCATCCATCCCGGCGAGATGGCGCTCGAAGGACCGTATGGTGATCACACCGGCTACTATAACGAGCAGGCCGAGTTCCCGGTATTCACAATCGAGCGCATCACCATGCGCCGAGAGCCGATCTACCACAGTACCTACACCGGCAAACCGCCCGACGAACCGGCGGTGCTGGGCGTCGCGCTCAACGAGGTCTTCGTGCCGTTGCTCCAGAAGCAATACCCGGAAATCGTCGATTTTTACTTGCCGCCGGAGGGCTGCTCGTACCGGATGGCCATCGTCAGCATCAAAAAACAGTATCCGGGTCACGCCAAACGCATCATGTTCGGCATCTGGAGCTTCCTGCGGCAGTTCATGTACACCAAGACGATCATCGTCGTGGACGACGACATCGACATCCGCGACTGGAAGGAAGTGGTGTGGGCGATGACGACGCGCATGGACGCAACGCGCGACACGACGTTGGTCGACAACACGCCGATCGACTACCTCGATTTCGCATCGCCGGTTGCCGGTCTGGGTTCCAAGATGGGACTGGATGCGACCAACAAGTGGCCGGGCGAGACCAGCCGCGAGTGGGGGCGGCCCATTGTCATGGACACCGAGGTGAAGCGGAAAATCGATGCCATGTGGGGCGAGTTGGGGCTGTGAGCCAGCCGGTGATCAATCTGCGCGTCAGCTCCGTCGATCTGCATGATGCGGACCAGGCGACCGCTTGGCTCGACCTGCTCGACCACTACGCCAGCGACCCAATGGGCGGTGGCGAGGGCCTATCCGACTACGCCAAGATCAATCTGGTGCGCACCATCCGCGAGGTGCCTGGCTTCCATGGTGCTCTGGCCTGGCTCGACGGTGAGGCGGTCGGCCTGATCGACTGCTTTGCCGGTTTTTCTACCTTCGCGGCCAAGCCACTGCTCAACGTCCACGACATCGTGGTCCATGCCAGCCGGCGTGGCCGGGGTATCGGCCAGGCCTTGTTGGCCTGGGCCGAACAGCGTGCAGCCGAACTCGGCTGCTGCAAGCTGACGCTGGAAGTTCTGTCCAACAACACGCGGGCCTTGGCCTCCTACCAGCAGGCAGGTTTCGTCCTCTATGTGCTCGATCCCGTGGCGGGGCACGCACTGCTCATGCAGAAGTGTCTCCCGGAGGCGTTGGCATGAACGAAACCGTTCCCACGCACGATCTACAGGGTATTCGCCCCTCGCTGGTACAGCTGGTCCATGTCATCTACGGTCTGCATGCGCTGGCGGTACTTATCGGGGTGACCTCATCGGCGACAGTGGCTGGTGGTTTCGTCTTCGGCTTGCCATCGCTGATCGCTGTCTTCCTCAATTACCTGAAGCGCAGCGAGGTTGTCGGCACTTGGCTGGAGAGCCATTTCGTCTGGCAAATCCGTACCTTCTGGTTCACCGCATTGTGGCTGCTGCTCTATGGCTTGCTGATCGTCACCATTGTCGGCATTCCCCTGGCCTGGATATTGATTGTCCTGCTCGGCCTATGGGTGGGCTATCGCGTCGTTCGCGGCTGGCTGGCGCTGGTCGGTGTTCGAGCTGTCGCCTAGGTACCCATGTAGCGGCCGGCCTTGTGGTTGACCGCGATGACTAGATTGAGGGCCAGCGCGCCAATGATGGACAGGACGACACTCCATGGATCCCGGATAAAGGCTGCGGCGGCGAGGATCAGGCAGTCGGCCGCCATCTGCAGTTTGCCGGCCCGCCAGCCACGGGTGTTCTGCCAATGGACGACCAGGATGCCGAGGCCGCCCAGGCTGGCCTTGTGGCGGATCAGCATGAGTAGGCTGATGCCGGCAAGGAAGCCGCCCATGAGTGCGGCAAAGCTGCGGTGCAGCGAATGAACTTCCACCAATTGCGGCAGTAGTTCGGTATACAGTGCCAGCAGGCTGACCGATAGGAAGGTCTTGAGGGTGAAGGCCTTGCCCATAGAGCGCACCGCAAGCGCGTAGAACGGTAGATTCACCACAAACAGGACGGACCCCATGGCCCAGCCGCTCAGGTAGTGGATCAGGAAGGCGATGCCGACGGTGCCGCCGGTAAGTAGTCCAGCTTCACGCAGCAACAGGATGGCGAAAGCGAAGATTAGCGGTGCCACGAGCAGGCATTGCGCATCCTCGAACAGATTGTGGCGATTGAAATTCGTACCTGCCATTAGCAGTAATACTGGCGAATGACGGTGAGCGAACGCGTGTAACTATGCCTGATCTGGGCGTCGTCGTAGCGGTGTTCGCTACCCACCGGGCAGGCCAGGCGAGCCATGCAGCCATGGCTGCATGGCGACGCCGGTTTCAGGCGGAAGCGGCTGCAGGTCTCGAGATCGAAATGTCCGGCGTGCAGGGCGCCGGCAGGACAGGCAGCGATGCAGGGCTGGCCCGGACACTCCATGCAGGGGCTGCGGTCGATCAGTACCCGGGAGGGCTGAAAGTTGGTATCGGCGACCACCACGGCCCGATAGGCATACCAGCTCCCCCATTGGCGGTCTACACCGACCATGATCGGCGACGGCCGGTGCCAGCCGGCCAGCTCGCCCAGGGCCTGTAGGCCGATGGGCTGGTCGCCGGGGAAGATAAAGCGAAAGTGGCGGCTGGGCAGGTGTTCGGCAAACCACTGGGCCACAGTCCGCATGCTGTAGTCGTCGATTGGATTTTCGCCGCCGATGTCGGATGCCTGGACGCATTCCCACAAGCGCCTGCCGCCATGGCCGAAGAGTATCAGCTGGCATTCTCCCGCTCGTGTTTCGATCCGGTCGGCAATCTCCGCTGGCAAGGCCTGGAGATCGAAAACGTGCTGGCGGTTCAGTCCGGCATGATCGAGAAAGTCAGCCGGTAGGGCAGGGCGCTTACTCATTTTCCAGCACTGGTGCTTTATCGCCCACGCGGCGTTGCGCTACCCAGTCGATGAGGGCATCAATGGCGGCGCTGCCGGCCTGGGCTCGTGGGTGATTGATCAGGAATGTGATGGCGTAGTTGCGTCCCTGCGCGTCGAGGGCGTAGCCGGCAGCGGTCTTGACACCATCCAGCGTGCCCGTCTTGATATGGGCACGGCCGGTGGCCGTCGTTTCCCGAAGGCGTTTCTTCATTGTACCGTCGATGCCGACGATGGGCAGGCTGGAAATGAATTCTGACATGACCGGATTTTTCCAGGCATCGAGCAAGAGGTGGTTCAGGCTGTCAGCGCTGATGCGCTCACTACGCGATAGGCCGGAGCCATTGTCGAGCACTAGTTCGTTGAAGCGTAGGTTGCGAGCCGCCAGCCAGTCGGTAATGCGTTGCTTGGCCCGTTCGGCGGTGGCCGGCGCGGCGCCGTCCAAGGGAGCTTCTTTCAGTGGGTCGTTGCCCAAGGTGAGAAAAACCTGGCGGGCCATCACGTTGTTGCTGAACTTGTTGATATCGCGCACAGCATCGGCCAGGGGTGCCGATTCATGCTGGGCCAGGAGCCGGGCGCCGATTGGGATTGTGCCGGCCCGTACTTGACCGCTCAGGCTGCCGCCAAGTTCTCTCCATAGTGCCCGTACCAGGCCGTCGGCCTGGGCATCGGCCGGCAAGGGCGACAGGTTGAGCGTCTTTTCGCCGCACAAGGCCGCATAGGTACCGGTAAATTCGAGACGATTCCCTTTGCTTTCTGGAATCAGGCGAACAGCGATCAGGTCCTTCCAGTTGCCGCCACATTCGCCATTGCCGCTGCGCAGCTGGTTATCCACGCGCAGCCCGTCGCTGGGGGTTTCCATCAGGATACGGGGGTTTCCGTTATCCGGAAGCAGCGTGAAGCGCAGTGCACGGAAGTTGAGCAGCAGGCCGTCAGGGCCGACATTGTAGGGGCGCATCGGTTTGTCGTCGAAGGCGCCGGGGTCGATTGCTGGAACATCGAAGGCTGTGCGGTCGAGCACGAAGTCGCCGGCAATCTGCTGGATGCCGCGAACCCGTAGTTGGCGCAGCAGGCTCCACAAGTGTTCGATGGCAAACCGGGGATCACCACTCCCCCGAATATAGACATTTCCGTTGAGAAGACCGTCGATTGGCACAACCTCAGTCCACACGGTGGTTTTCCAGGTGTAGGCCGGACCCAAAAGGTCAAGTGCCGCATAGGTGGTGAGCAGCTTCATGACTGAAGCGGGGTTCATCGCTTGCCTGCTGCCTTGCGCGATCAGCGGCTGCGTGGCGTCAACCGCTTGGACGACCACGGCGACGTTGGTGGTCGGAATCTGCGCTGTTTTCAGCGCTTTTAGCACGCTGGGCGGGAGGCCGTCGGCGCAGGCCGAAAAAGCGAAGCCAGCCAGGGCCAGCGCAGTGAAAAGCTTGGCGAACATCGGAAATGATCTGCGGGCGGGGTAAAGCGTTAGGGTATCACTTGCAGTGCCTTCGTGGCCCGAGCAGAAAAATTGGAGCCTTATATATTTGATGATATTGTGATAAACGAGAATTTTCTTGGTTTTCTTTTCCGTCATGAGCGACATTTCCCGGCATCCCGGCGAGTCGACATTCGATTCGTTGCTCAGTCTCGGCTATCGGGGCAGGCTGGTTCTGGTCTATCTCATCGTTGCATTGCTGACCGCTCTCGGCTTGTCTTTAGAGCTCAGGAACATCGACGACAATATGGAGACATTGGCCCGCGAACGGGGGGCTGTTCTGTTTCGTCTCATCGAGTTGACCCGCGACTGGAATGCCAAACATGGCGGGGTTTATGTTCCGGTCAACGAGGAAACTCAGCCGAATCCTTACCTGAAACATCCCCTGCGCGACCTGCAGACGATCGATGGCATGCGGCTGACCATGATCAACCCGGCATTCATGACCCGCCAGATTGCGGAAATTGCCGAACAGGTTGACGGTGTGCGCTATCACATTACCAGTTTGAAGCCGATCCGCCCGGCTAATGCCGCCGACCCCTGGGAGACAAGGGTCTTGCAAAGCTTTGAGGCTGGCAAGCGGGAGGTCATCGAGCTGGTTTCGGGCGAGCGTGGCCCCCAGCATCGTTACATGGCCCCACTTTTCGTCAAGCAAGCCTGTCTGCAATGTCATTCCGAACAGGGCTATCGTGTTGGAGATATTCGTGGCGGCATCAGTATCGCCATGCCGGCCGAGAAAATCCTAGCTGTCCGCACCGTCCAGCAGCAACGGGTTGGGCTGCTGTTTGGTGTTGGCGCGCTGTTCCTGGTATTCCTGATGCATTTGATCATGTGGCGTTCACGAAAGTATCTGCAGCGTTTGCGCGAAATCTCGGATGGCCAGGAGAGGTTGATTGCCGAGCGAACCGAGGCACTTTCGGGGGTCAATCAGCAACTGCTTGAGGAGGTCACCGAGCGTAAGCGCAAGGAAGGCCAGATTCTGGAGAGCGAGGCACGCTATCGCTCGGTCATCGAAACCAGCCAAAATGCCATTTTCGTGATCGAGGCACCGAATTTTACGATCATCTTTGCCAACGAACAGGCCGGTGTTCTGCTCGGCATGGAGTTGAGCCAGATTGTCGGCCAACCTTTGCCTTTGTTTGTTCACAACCCGGACCGCACCACCGTCGTCGAACGTCTGGCGCGTCGCTTGCGGGGCGAAACTGTTTCGCCGACATCCCGGGTTCGCTTTGCCAGACCGGATGGTTCGAATGTACGGGTTGGCGATGTGCATGCGGCGCGTATCCACGGTTCATCGCAGCGAGCGCAGTGGGTGATCAGCGTCAAGGATGTGACGGAGCGTCTAGCCGACGAACGCGAGCTGCAGATTGCCGCCGCAGTCATGGAAAGTGCATCGGAAGGGATCGTTGTGACGGATGCGGCCAATCACATTATCCAGATCAATCCGGCCTTTACCGCGATTACCGGCTATCGACCGCAGGAAGTGTTGG
>JAGWUW010000332.1 GCA_028868235.1 Betaproteobacteria bacterium
CCTGACCGTGGTGTTCTACGCCCTGTTCCCGATCGTCTTCCCGCTGCTGCTGTTTCCGCGCACCGGCATCGCGACCCTGAAGGGCTATTTCTCGGGCTTCTTCTATCTCTCGGCCTGGGGGCCGATCTACGTTCTCATCCACTCGTTCATCATGGACCGCCTGGCCTCCCAGACCGCAGCGGTCTCGGGGGGCAGCGTTAACCTCGCCAATTGGGCGGGGATCGATGCGGTCAATCAGGACGTCGCCACGATGGCGGGGTTCCTGATGATGTCGGTGCCGATGCTGGCGCTGATGGTCATGCGCGGGACCATGTCGGTCGCGAACAACCTCGGCTCAATGCTCGCCCCGGTTCAGGCCGGTTCGGACGCTGCGGCGCTCGAGCGAACCACTGGTAACTACGCCTATGGCGATGTCAGCTACGGCAATCTCAACGCCGAGAACCGGCAGGTGTCGCAGTGGAATCAGGCGCCGAACTTGCTGTCAGGCGCGGGGCATTCGGGCTTCCGCGAAACGGACGGGCGCATGTTCAACGAATATGGCTCGGGTCATTCGGTCATCGATACCAATACGGCAATTTCCCAGTTGCCGTTCAAGCCCACCATGACGCGGGGCTATGCGACGGACCTCAGATCCCAGGGCCAATGGTATTTGAGCGAAGCCGACAAGATCGAGAACGGCACCTCGAGCAGTTGGACCAGCTCGAAGGGCCAGTTTGGCAGCGCGGTCACCGCGACCAGCGATGTGACAGGAGCCCGGCGCGAAAGCGGATCGCGCGCATCCGACACTCACAATGTTGGCGGCAACGTCGTCGTCGAACAGGCCAAGGGCAGCTCGACGCGCGAGGTCACCAACAACGATCTTATCCTCCGCGAGGGCAATAGCCGAAACTACTCGGACTTCGAGAACCGAACCTTTGGATCCTCGCTTGGACTGGGCGGTCGCTTAGGTGGTGGGACACCCGGTGCGACAGAAGGTGGTGCTGACGCGAAAGGAGGGAAGGGGACAGGTCTTTCGGGATCCCTCAGCGTCAATGCCTACGGTAGAAAGGACTGGGGCGAGGATTCTCGGGCATCGTCCGAACGTTCCGCAACGAACCAAACCACGCGCGGAACCGACAAGTCCGACGAAACGAGCGACCGGGTGGTCGTCAGCGGGTCGAGTGGGGATATCCAGTCTTCGGGCACGTACAGCCAGAGCTCGGACTACACCGACCATAGCCTTTCGCGAACCAGCACCGATGGCAGCGATTGGCGGATTGGCGAGGCCGAGGAACGGCGCGCCGCTGCGGCTCGATACCGCGAGATCGGCAGCCGGATGATGTCAGAGGCGAGCTACGCCGAAAGCCACGGCTTCCAGATCTCGAGCGACATGTCGAACCTGATCCAGGACCGCTATGAGGCCCTGCAGCGCGAACACCCCGAATGGCACTTGCCCGATCTTTCCAATCCGCGGCTCGATTATCGGGATGTCACGCGCCGCGACCAGGCCATCTCCTACATCATGGACGACCTCATGGGCGACTTGCGCGCTCACCGGATCAACGAACTCAGCGATGTTGCCGGGATCGCAGGCAATGGATCGCTGGGGACCAATGCCGATCTCGGTATGCCGCAAACGCCTGCGCTTCCATCCGCACCTCGGGCCGAAGGGCTGGTTCCTTCGCCGCTCGAAGGCGGAACGCTGCTCGCGGCGCCCGGTGGTCCAGTCGATGGCGCCGCCCTTGCGCGCGACCTTGGCATCAAGGTCAAACCTGGAGCGAGGCTCGGTCATATCGATGGAGACCTTGTTCCCGCGATGGGGGCCGTGGCTGAGGAGGCTCGCTCACTTGGCCTGCCAGCCCCGGTGGTGACGTCGGGCAATGACAGCAGCCAGCACATGGCCCGGTCAGCACACTATGATGATCGCGCCCTGGACTTCAGAGGCAACAACATATCCGACGAGCAGGGCGAGCGCTGGGCTTCGCAGGTTCGGTCACGGCTTGGCGAGGGATATGCCGTAAACTTCGAGCGGTTTCCGGACGATCCAGCGCGGGATCACCTACACGTAGCGAAGCGCAAAAGCTGACCTGCTAGCTGAATACCCGCGCTTCAAAGGCAAAAAAGATCAGGAACGCGATTGCGAGGACGATAAACACGATCGTGTTAGGTTCTAAGCTGAACGATTCACGGCCAGCGCTCGGTGGAAGTTCGCCAGTCACAGGATCTGCATCCACGCCTTTGGCGAAGATAGGCACTCCATCAAGCCCGTAACGATCATGGTCCATCGAGGGTCTCCTCGCCCTGGCCATGATTACCCCAAACGGACTGGATTTTCAATCATGTGTCAGGAACAGGTCGAGCCCTCCGCACAAGCCTAGAACCCCCTCTCCTCGCAGCGCCGCGGCGCTGGAGGTCAGTTGCCTTTGCCCGGATAGCTCTCGATCCTTGCCGCGCCGGCGCGTCGGATTTGAGCGGCGGCTTCCTCGACATGGAACGAGACCGCATCACGCGCGCGCAAGGTATCGCCCGCCTTCATGTAGACGACCAAACGGTCGTGCTCGACCAGGGAACTGCGCGCTTCGTCGAGCTGGAAGTAGTTGGCGCCTGCAATCCACACCGCCGGCGGAACCGACTTGCCATAAGCGGCAAGCGCCGCCCTATTACCGCTCAGACGGACGAGCTCGAGGTGCCACTGATAATCGATGTAGGCCCCCTGAAGCAGGTTTGCCACATCCATGTCGTCATAGGCCTTGAGCGCCGAATTCAGCGCCTCGAGATGGCTGAAATCGGTCTTTCCGTGGCAAGCCGCGACCTCGGCTGCCGCCATGGCCTGGATCGCACCGGCCAGCGCCAGGTGTTCGGTGATCCGGTCAACGCTCCAGTCGATGATGGTGTAGCGGCCATGGTCGCGCGCAATGAGGCTAAGATCGATGAGTTCGAGTGCCAAGCGCTCTGCCTCGGCGGGATCGAGACCCTGTAGGCCGGGAATATCGGCCGCGCTGTCATAGCGTCGCCGCTTGCTGGGCTCGCGCAGCACGGCAAAGATCATCTGCGCCGGGCAGGCAATCGTTGTCATTACTGGCAATTTTGTTTTGGCCACTGCTGCCCCAAAAAACCGAACGACGACCAAATGGGGATAATGCGAAGCTCCCGGATTCGGAAATCAAAACGATATTGTGCTAGGAAGTACG
Source organism: Betaproteobacteria bacterium (assembly GCA_028868235.1). Taxonomy (GTDB): domain Bacteria; phylum Pseudomonadota; class Gammaproteobacteria; order Burkholderiales; family Rhodocyclaceae; genus Azonexus. The sequence goes on from JAGWUW010000332.1 coordinate 3,171, forward strand.
AAACAATGCGGTGAGCCAGAACTCATCCATGAGGGAGGTCGATTGACCAGAGCACAGTCCCTTTCTGAACTCATGTTC
>JAGWUW010000333.1 GCA_028868235.1 Betaproteobacteria bacterium
TCCTGACGCTTACGCCCATGCAGGCGTCGGATTTCATTGCGCTCGGCTATTCGGCCTCTCTTTCAGCCAAGTATGCCAATATGCTGGTGTTCGAAGACAAGAACAACAATCCGACGCAGGATCACATCATCAACGGCAATTCGACGTCGCTGTTTGAAGGTACGATCTATCTGCCGGCCGGGACGGCCCGCCTCAACGGGACTGCCAGCATTGACAGTTCGTGCCTGCAGATCTCCGCCAAGATAATCAAGATTCTCGGCAACGCCTATCTGGATACGCGGTGCCCGACTGCGCAGACCAACGATGCCGGCTCATCCTCTTCAACCGTCAAGTTGGTGGCCTGATATGCGTTACCCTCGCAGCATCCTCCGCGCCATTCGCCAATTGGCATCGGATCAGAGCGGGGTCGCGATGATCGAAACCGCCCTGGTCGCGCCAATCCTGGCAATGTTCGCCTTGGGTACTTTCGACGTCAGCGGCATGATCGCGCGTCAGCATGAGTTGCAAGCCGGGGCCACCGACGTCGAAGGGATCGTTCTCGCGGTTTCGGGAGGTACGGCCACGGACACCAGCACGATCAAATCGGTGCTGGCATCCAGCCTTTCCCTGCCCAGCAACAATATCACCGTAACCAAGATGTATCGCTGCGGCACGGATGCCACACTGGTGGATGCAACGTCAAAGTGCACCAGCCAGACCAACATTTCGACCTATGTCAAAGTCGATCTGACCGACACCTATACCCCGACCTGGTCCAAGTTCGGCGTTGGCAAGGCGTTGACCTTCAACATCACGCGCACGGTGCAGGTTTCATGATCGGCCGTCTCAAGGCCTGTGCAACAGCCCTGGCGGCCGATCGCAAGGGCAGCGTGGTGGTCGAATTCGCGCTGGTTTTGCCGGTGATTATGGGACTTTTCCTGGGCGCGATGCAAATCGGCCTGCAGATGTACAGCTACAACGCGCTGCGCGCGATCGCAGCGGACACCGCGCGGTACACGATCGTTCAATACCAGACCAAGACCGCGCTGACGACCAGTCAAATCGGCGGCAAGGCAATCGCCCTCGCGGTAAATCCACCCTACAGCCTGCAGTTCGACAAGTTCGACGCGACCGTGACCAATCCCAACAGCAACATCAGCGGAACCAAGCAGTTCAATCTGACTATTACCTATGTTCCGATAAGCCTGCTCGATTTCCTGCACGTGGATGCCCCCACAATCACGGTAACCCGCCCGATCTACGTCGCATCCTGACCGCCGCTAATCCTGCATTTGACTATGGGGGGCAGTACCGAAGCACGCCGATCTCGACTGTTTCGGCCCCCGACCAAACGCCGCCGGCACCCGCAAGTGCCGTACCCAGCAGGTTTCTTCCGATTGGTGGGCGTGGCAATTCGCTAACTACCAGGCAGCCGTCCGGCTCGATCAAAAGCGCATGATTTCCGGCATTTGCGGACGCTGAAGCGGAAACGTTTTACCTCGCGTTTACCATCCCTGTTCGGCAAGGGCTTACGGCTCTTGCCTTAGACGGGTGCTGGAATTCCTGGAGTCTGGCCGCAGCCATGTCTGAGTCGCCCTGCCCTGAACGTCGCCATACGGCCTCCGGCCTGCTCGGCCGGCTGGCGCGCGACAAGGCGGGCAACACCCTGGCGATGATCGCCGCGGCCATCTTCCCACTGCTGGCGCTGGTTGGCGGCGGGGTCGATATGGGGCGCAGCTATCTGGCGCAGAGCCGGTTGCAGCAGGCCTGCGATTCCGCCGTGCTGGCAGCGCGCAAGAAGCTGGGTTCGCAGGTCGTGGTTGATGGCAACGTTCCGGCCGATGTGGCTACGGTGGGCAACAAGTTCTTTTCGCTCAACTTTGCCGATGGCTCCTACGCCACCACCAACCGCTCGTTCGCGATGACGCTGGAAAGCGATTACGCGATCAGCGGCGTGGCCCACGTCGACGTGCCTACTTCGGTCATGAGCCTGTTTGGGTTCAACGACGTGCAGGTTGACGTCAGCTGCGGGGCGAAGCTCAATTTTTCGAACACCGACATCATGTTCGTGCTCGATACGACCGGTTCGATGGCCGACAAGGCCACGCCGAGCGATCCAGCCACCAAGATCCAGACCCTGCGCAATGTGGTGAAAAACTTTCACGCGCAGATCGAAGGCAGCAAGAGCCCCGGGACCCGGGTGCGCTATGGCTTCCTGCCCTATTCCACCAACGTCAACGTCGGCACGCTGCTGAAAAGCGACTGGGTGGTGGACAACTGGGACTATCACGGGCGCGTCGCCAAATCGACCGGCAAGCAGTATCCCGTCGATCAGTATCAGACCGACTATACCTATATCAGCGGCACCTGGACATCGATCCCGTCCTATAACACCACGGGGGCCTGCCCGCCCTATTCCGTGGTCTGGACTGACCTGGGATCGGGCACCAACCCGGATGGCAGTACCTATGGCACGACCCGGATCAACGGTGACGACGTGGGGTGCAATGTCAGCGCGGATGGCAGCAGCAAGACGGTGTCAGGCTCCCACTTTGACAACTACACCTATTCGTGGGTGACCCGGAAAACCGGCACCGTCATGTATGATGAGTACAAGTGGCAGTACAAGCCGGTGAATGTCAGCATGGCCCCGTTCAAGGGCGCAACCGGCAACGATGTGCTCAAGACTGGCATGATCCAGCTGCCGATGTACGGCTATCCCTCGCCCACCCCGGCCAACCTCGACATCTGGTTCAACGGCTGCATGGAAGAGCGCGATACCTACGAAATCGATGATTACAGCAATGTCGATCTGTCGAAGGCGCTCGATCTCGACATCGATCTGGTTCCGACCAAGGGCAAGCCAAGTACCCAGTGGCGGCCGGTGCTGGGCGAAATCTCGTTCGAACCGGAAATCTGGTGGGATGGCACCGGCACGTTCCAGAAGAGCCCCAGCCCGACTACCAATGACTATCTGATGGCGCGCTGGGCCGGGACGTCTGCCTGCCCGGCGCCTGCCCAGAAGCTCCAGGAAATGACCGCAAGCGACGTATCCACCTATGTCGACAGCCTGGTTGCCGAAGGCAGCACCTATCACGACATCGGCATGATCTGGGGCGGACGCCTGCTTTCGCCGACCGGGATCTTCTCGGGCGAGAACGCTGATGTTTCGGGCAAACCGACCAGCCGCCACATGATCTTCCTGACCGACGGTGAAACCGCACCGCTCGACCTGTCCTATGGCACCTACGGGATCGAACCGCTCGA
>JAGWUW010000334.1 GCA_028868235.1 Betaproteobacteria bacterium
CGCCTCTACGAGATCGCCACCGACTGGACCGGTTTCCGCGAAAGCCTGCGCGACAACCTGGCCCAACACACCGGCGATACCGAACGCGAAATGGATATCCTGCGAGAAATGCACCACGCTCAGGTGTTCCGGCTTCTGGCCCAGGATCTGGCCGGCCTGCAGACCATCGAGCGGCTATCCGACCACCTGACCGAACTCGCCGATACACTTGTCCAAGAAACCCTGCCGCTGGTCTGGAACACTGTCAAGAAGCGGCATTGCGAGACTCCGAAGTTCGCCGTCATCGGCTACGGCAAGATGGGCGGCAAGGAACTCGGCTACGCCTCCGACCTCGACCTGGTTTATCTCTACGACGATGACGACCAAGAAGCAGCCGAGCATTACACCCGCCTCAGCCAGCGGCTGAATACGTGGTTATCAAGCCAGACGCCGGCCGGCATCCTGTTCGAAACCGATCTGCGTCTGCGCCCCAACGGCGACTCCGGCCTGCTGGCCGTCTCCATCGAGGCCTTTCGCGACTATCAGTTGAAGAATGCCTGGGTCTGGGAACACCAAGCATTGACCCGCGCCCGCTTCTGCGCTGGCGACCCGGCGGTCGGCCAACGCTTCGAGGAAATCCGCATTGAAATCCTACGCCAGCCGCGTGACCTAGCCACCTTGCGGAATGAGGTCGTCGCCATGCGGCAGAAGATGTATGACGCGCACGCCCTGAACAGCGCTACCGAATTCGCGCTCAAGCACGACCCAGGGGGCATCATAGACGTCGAGTTCATCGTCCAGTATCTGATCCTCGGCTACGCCTATCAGCATGCCGAACTGACCGGCAATCTCGGCAATATCGCCTTGCTGCGCATCGCTGGCGAACTGGGTCTGATCGACCCGGCACAGGGGAAGGCGGCCGGCAACGCCTACCGCGAATACCGCCGCCTGCAACACGCCAAGAGGCTATCTACCACCCCCGGGGCGCCGATTCCCCGCGAAGAGGTCGAGCAACACATCGCCGCTGTATGTGGGCTCTGGCAGGCGGTATTTAACGGCTGAAATGACGTCAATGCCGCTTTAAATTCACGTTCGACTGCCGGATCGGAGCCAGCCGCTCAACGCCAGTGGCGATGCCCTTCGTGGTAGCCGTGACGCCCGTACCAGCCGTAGCGCGGCGCGTCATAATAGTAGCCGCCATAACGGTAGGACGGAACAACGACGCGTGGGACATAAACTGGCGGTGGAGCATAGACTACCGGTGGCGGCGCGTAGTACACAGGCGGCGGGCCATAGTAGACCGGGTAGCCGGCTTGCACGGTGACGCCGATGCTCGGACCGTGAGCCTGAGCGCCGGACAGTAGCCCGACCGACAAGGCCAGGCCGAGCAGAACAACTCGGAGCGTTTTCATGATCGCTCTCCTTTGCGACAGATTTGGCAGATGCCCATGTCTATAAGAACGTTCGAAGCGGCGCTAGGTTGTCTGTATTAACAATTGGAAACAAAATCGCCAAGGCCGTGCCCATGTAAACAATCCGCTTTTCCGCGGCTGTTCTGGCTTTCGCCGATTTTCCGGTAACGGCACCCAACCGTCAGGGTTGCTCCCAGGCGCGGCTGAAGGCGTATTTGAGCAGCGCGCTGGTGCCCTCGATGCCAACCTTCCGCTTGATGTTCAGCCGATGGGTTTCAACGGTTCGCACGCTCATCCCCAGCTTGGCCGCGATCTGCTTGTTGTTTGCTCCCTCGGCGAGAATAGCAAGCACTTCCTTTTCTCGGTGGGTGAACAGTGCCGGGGCAACGCTAGGTGCGGCCAACGGCAGCACACCAGATGAGTAATAACTGCCGCCGGCAAGGACCGCCTCGATGGCGGCGAACAACTCCGTGGCCGGAGCATCTTTCAGTACGTAGGCCCGCGCCCCGGCTGCCATCGCTTTAGTGACGTATTCCGGGCTGTCATACATGGTGAGTACTACCAGACGGGTAGGCAAGTCGCTACCGGCCAGACGGGCGATCAGATCGAGACCGCTCTCGCCGCGGAGGCCGATGTCGACCAGTGCCAGATCCGGCTTTTCGCTGCGGATCAGTTGTTCACCGGACGGGGCATCGCCAGCTTCACCAATCACACTCAGCCCAGGAAGCGATTCGATACAGATGCGCACCCCATCGCGGACAAAAGGGTGATCATCGACGATGGCGACACGAATGGTTTCAGGCTGGGTCGTCATGGTTTTCCTTGGTAGCGTGAACCGGCGTGACAAGCGGGATGGCGACACGTACTTCCGTACCTTGGGGCCCGGATGCGATGGCCAGTGAGCCGCGTAGGGCGATGGCCCGTTCGCGCATGTTGTGCAGACCAATGCCATCGGTTACTCCGGACGCAGCAGAATCAAAGCCATGGCCATCATCGACGATGGCCATACGCAGTTCGTCGACGCTCTGTTCGGTGACGATATGCACCGAGACAGCGCCGGCATGGCGCTCGACATTGCCCAGCGCCTCTTGGGCAATGCGGAACAGCGTGGTGGCGACTGCCGGTGTCCACACCCCCCCGCTCCCATGATGGACCACCGACACAGCCAAACCCGTACGATCCGAAAATTCGCGGCCAAGATGATCGAGTGCGGCGAGCAGGCCGAGATCGTCGAGGATGGCTGGACGCAGGGCATGGGAGATACGTCGCACCTCACCGAGGGTTTCGTTGAGCCGTCCGACCCCACGTTCGAGCAAGGGGGCCGCAGCGGCAACCCGTTCGCTACCTGCCATAAGGTGGTTGAAGGCGGACTCGATGAAAAATTTTACGGAAACCAGCATCTGTGTCACACCATCGTGCAGTTCCCGTGCCAGCCGGGCACGCTCCTCCTCCTGAGACGAAACGACCTTTCCGGCCAGACTGCGCAGTTCAGTTTCTGCCAGACGGTACTCGCTGATGTTGAGGGCCAGCCCCCCCACCGCAACCAACAACGCAGCCACTACCGCAATCGCAGCGATGATGGTCAGGTTGGCATCGATCTGCCGCGCCGACTCTTGTTGAATGCGCTCCAGTGTTTGCGCAACGTCGTCGAGATAGATTCCTGTGCCCAGCATCCAACCCCAGCGTTCCAACGCCAGCACATAGCCCAGTTTCTGCTCGATGCGCCGGGTTGATGGGCGCTCCCACAGATAGGGCACATAGCCACCGCCCTCCCGGGCCTTGGCCAACAGGCGCTGGATGGTCGGCACGCCGCTTGCGTCACGCAAATCCCACAGATTGC
>JAGWUW010000335.1 GCA_028868235.1 Betaproteobacteria bacterium
ACCTCTGCGATGGTGACGACCGCGCTCGGCTTCACGCCCTACAATTCGACTAACCCGAGCGGCTACATCACGGCCACTGGGTCGATCACCGGTTCGTCAGGATCCTGCACCGGCAATGCCGCGACAGCGACCAGGTGGGCGACTGGGCGCACCATTACGCTGACCGGCGATGTGACCGGCACCAGCGCGGCATTTGACGGCTCGGCGGCTCTGTCATTTGCCGCAACACTGGCGAATAGCGGCGTGACGGCTGGAACCTATCTCAAGGTCACGGTCGATGCCAAAGGGCGGGTCACCGCGGGCTCATCGATGACCTCCGGCGATGTCACTAGCGCTCTTGGCTATACGCCTGCCAACAAGGCCGGCGACAGCTTTACCGGCAGTATTTCCGTGTCTGGCTCGATTACCGCGACCGGCGATATCACGGCCTATTCCGACGCCCGCCTGAAGACGGACATCGAGACGATCACTGGCGCTCTGGACCGGGTCCGGAAACTTCGTGGTGTTACCTTTAGTCGGCGCGACACAGGCAATCGCGGCGTTGGTCTTATCGCCCAGGAACTGGCAGCCATTGTGCCCGCGGCGGTCATGACCCATGAAGATGGTCTGTTATCTGTCGCCTATGGCAATCTCGTCGGCGTACTGATCGAGGCCGTGAAGGACCTGGCCGACAAGGTCGATCGCCTCGAGGCCCAACCATGACCCTGCAGAGTTCGGGGCCGATCTCGCTTGGCAACGTCGCCGTCGAACTAGGCCGCACATCGACTACCACGACTTCACTCGGCGAGGCGGCAGTCCGTACGCTGGCTGGTGTCGCATCCGGGCCGATCTCGCTCTCCAACCTCTACGGAAAGTCGAACGAGAGCTTCTGGTATGCGACCTTTGGCTCGACCGTGGTCAATTTCCTGATCCTGGGCACTGACAGCAGCGGCAACATCTACGCCAGTGCCACGAGCGCGGTCTTCAAATGGGACCGTGACGGCGCGCTCATATGGGCCCGAAACGTCTCTGGGCCTTTCATCAACGGGGGCTGGATTGATGCCAGCGGGAATGTCTACCTTGCCGGGGCCTACTACTCGAGCAACTACTATGGCTGGCTGGCCAAGCTCGACACCTCGGGAACCCTGCAATGGCAGCGCAGCCTCAACGGCTCCGGCCAGGAAATCTGGTACAATGCGGCGGTCGATGCATCCGGCAACGTCTATGTGGCCGGCTATTCAACATCGAGCGGTGGCTCCGGCAATGCCGATGCTCTGATTGCCAAATACAACAGCGCCGGCACCCTGCTGTGGCAGCGCTCGATCGGCGGCTCCGGCAACGAATATGCCAGCCAGATGGCGCTGAGCCCGGACGGCAGCCTGCTGGTCCTCTCTGGCAATACCTCGACGTCAACAGCGGGCAACATCGATGCCCTGATCAACGTCATCAGCACTGCCACCCCCTCGGTCAGCTGGCAGCGCTCGATCGGGAGTACTGGCTATGATTACGGCTATGGCGTTGCGGTAGACAGCAGTAACAACATCTACTGGCTCGCGGGCATCAACGGCACGCTGAGCCTCCTCAAGATCAGTTCTGGCGCTGTGATCCAGTGGCAGCTGTCCCTGCCTTCCAGCTACGGCAGTGGGTCGGTGAGCCTCGGGCCAGACGGCAGTCTGCGGGTTTTTGCGCCGATCTATGCCGGGGCGGACATCTATCAGTTTTCGATCGATGGCACCTTGTTGCTGGCCCGCACCGTCAGCCTGGACACGAGCAATGGCGCGAACTCTTTCAGCCTCACGGGCCTGGCGGTTAGCTCGACGGCCATGGTGTTCTCCATCTACACCATGATGGACTTCTCGCCCTACGGGTACATGGATCTGTGCGGCGCCATCTTCAAAGTGCCAATCGACGGATCAAAGACCGGCACCTGGTCAGTGGCTGGGGCCTCGACGCAGGGCGTGACCTACAACACGTCGTCGCCCAGTATTGGAACCACCTTTTGGTCGCTGACATTCCGCAGCTTCTCGTTGCTGAGCCGCACTCTGACCGCGGGGACCCCAACCTACAGCTTTGCAGCCGGATCCTACACCAACGCCACGACCGGGATCTGACCCATGATCATTTCGCATGACCGCAAGACGCTGTTCATCGGCGTGCCAAAGAACGGATCGCAAACGGCTAGGGCTGTCCTTGGCCAGATCGGGGTTGATCTGGTTGGCGAGATGGGACGCCACCCCACATTGCCGGAAGCGATCAGGTTGGCTGAGGAGCAGTTCCCTGGGAAGAGCATCTCACCAACGGCTATCTATGCCTTCTGGCGGGATCCGGTTGAGAGGTTTTGCTCGGCGATCGAGTTCCACAAGCGCTGCCTGCCGAATTCGTTGATGCAGCTGTTTCCGGAGCGGTTCGTTGGCATTGAGCGGCATCCGCGATGGTTTGAACCCGATCCTAACGCTATTAATCTGGATATGCGCGCGGTCATCGATAGCGTCCCGCCACTAGACATCCTGGCCGCATTGCCGCCGCCTCTTGTTCCAGGTGTTCTGCGCCAGCCCCGGGGCGGCAATCTCAGTTTTTATCGGCTGCAGTCGGAGTGGCTGGATGATCCTCGGGTTACCGTGCTGCCCTTTGCAGACTATGAGGCCGGGCTGCGAGAGATAGTCGATTGGTTTGGCGGGGATGGTGTCTCGGTAGAGATACCCCAGATCAATGCCGCGGCAGGCCCGTTGTGCGAGCTGAGCATGTACGAAGCAGAAGCGGTTCGGGCCTACTATGCGGGAGATTTGCAGCTATAGTGGGCCGATGAACCGGGACAACGAAAAGCGCATTGCCGCCAAGATGGCGAAAACGCTCGCGATGATGTGCGTCCGCAATACGGGCATCGAAACCCTTCACGCGGGCATAGTCCCGGTTACCCATGCAGGGGACTACTCGGACGTCCGCGTCATTGATGCCGATGGGCGCGAAATCGGCTGGAATGATGTCTCCCACCTCGACGATGACCAGATGCGCGCGCTGATGAGGGAGATCGTCAACCGGCTATACACGTTCAACGTCTCGATCGATAATCTGGAATTCCGGAATCGGGTCGATCGCTGGGCCAGGATCGCCGACCGCTGGGACGAGCCTGATGAGGACATCGCCTTTTTTCAGAGATTGGCGGCGGAGGATTGACGGAGGACGACGTCCTGACGGCTCTGTTGCAAAAATCGTGAAGCTTGAGCATGCTTGGCGGAGATTGGACGGAC
>JAGWUW010000336.1 GCA_028868235.1 Betaproteobacteria bacterium
CCCTCAGGCTGTTGGCGACCTTTCTTCTCCAGCAATATTGGCAACTCTCGACGCTTTTCTGGCCGAATCCGACACATTGCCAAAGCCAGGCGCGTCTGACGAATATTCGGCGCTATTCGAAGCCACCTATCCCCAGGAGCAGGACCGGCGGACCTATATAGACCACATGATCCGGGGCATGAAGCCAACTCAGGGTCATCTGGCACTGGCCGCCATGCTTCGCGCCGCACATTGCAACATCGTGTGGACGACAAATTTCGACCATCTTCTCGCAGACGCCTGCGCACGGACATTCGACACGACTGCAGCCCTGAATATGGCATCACTGGACGGAACGCTTCTGGCAGGAGAATTTATCTCCGAACAACAATGGCCGATCGAGATCAAGCTGCACGGCGACTTCCGCTCGCGGCGCCTCAAGAACACCACCGAGGAGTTGCGCCATCAGGATGCGCAATTCCGCAGGCAACTGGTCGATGCCTGCCGCCGTTTTGGTCTTGTCGTAGCCGGTTATAGCGGCCGAGATTCCTCCATTATGGATGCGCTGGAAGAGGCGGTCGGCCACCTCGGTGCCTTTCCCAACGGTCTCTTCTGGATGCACCGCGGTGAGACACCTCCTTTCGAACGCGTGACACAGCTGATAACGCGAGCAAGAGCGGCGGGCCTCGAAGCCGGCATTGTCCGCATTGAGAATTTTGACGAGGCGATGATCGATCTGCTGCGGCTGCTGCCGGACATCGACACCTCTCATTTGCGCACGGAGGGCCAGGAGCGCCGTCGCTTCTCTGCTGCTCCTGCACCATTGGGCAAGAAGTCGTGGCCCGTCCTGCGGATGAACGCTGTCAAGATTACACGTCCGGTCAATTGCCGCAAAATCGTTTGCGAAATCGGGGGCGGCAAAGATGTCCGGGAAGCGGTCGACGCAGCGGACGGGAAGCTGATCGTAGCGCGGACACGGGCAGGCGTCCTTGGCTTCGGCAGCGACGATGAATTTCGCAGGGTCTTCACGCCGTTCGGCATCACGGAGTTCGGCATCGCCACGTTCGAGGATCGCCGGCTACGATACGACTCGCAGGAGCGAGGATTGCTGCGCCGGGCTCTCGTATCGGCAATCGCGCGAACCCATGACATGGAGGCGCGGGCAAAAGGCTCGGCCGACATACTGGCCCCGCGCACACCCGGCGACCCCTCCTGGCAGGATTTACGCCAAGTGATCGGCGGTCCGATATTCGGCAGCGTTCCTCGCAAACGCGAGATCGCTTGGCGGGAAGGGATCGGCCTGCGGCTCGATTGGGCCAGCGATCAGCTCTGGCTGCTGCTGGAACCCAGGATCGTCTTCGACGGCGGTAGTGAAGAAACCAAGGCCATTGCCGCCGACTTTGCACGGGAGCGGACCGCACGACGCTACAACCAGATGCTCGACAAACTTATCAACTACTGGTCTCGCCGCTTCGCCGGCCAGAATTTGCGCGCTCTTGCTATCGGGGATGGGCTGGACGCCGCCTTTGACGTTGATCGCCAGTCGGCGTTCTCCTGGGCAGCCAAGCCATGATCGGACAGTTGCAGCATCATGTCCGGCTGCCCGAGCCGCATCTCCTGTTCCATCCGGACAGACCATCCGATCGGGATATACATCCACTTCGGGGACTGGCCCGATTTGGGCCCTATTCGAGCATGTTCACGCCGTCACCCATCCGCGTGGCGACGCTTTCTCCCGCCGGAGAGTCGCAACGGTTGTTTGATTTTCTGCGTGAACTTAATCAGCCGGCAAGGCCTCAGGAACGTACCGACTACCTTCCGGAATGGGCCAGCTTCAACAGTGTCTTCCAGACTCGCCTCGCGCCGGCCGCAAGCCACTGTCGGCGAGAACTTGATGCCCAGTTGGACGGAGAGTTGAAGGATTGCCCTGCACCCGGCCTGCTGCTTGCGGATCGTCTCATTCGCTCGATCCAGCTGCTCGACGCCAACCGCGCGGATTTCGACGTTCTGTTCGTTTACCTGCCTGAACGCTGGTCTGCCGGCTTCTATGGTGCTGATGATTTCGATCTGCATCACCAGCTCAAGGCTTTCACTGCTGCGCGGCAACTGCCGATCCAAATTGTGCGCGAAGACAGCGCCCTTTCCTATCGATGCCGGGCGAGCGTGATGTGGCGGATCGGCCTTGCCCTTTATGCCAAGGCTGGCGGCGTTCCATGGAAACTGGCTGATGTGGATCCGGACACCGCCTATATCGGCATCTCCTACGCGCTAAGGCCGGTCGAGTCAGAGCTGGCCCGCTTCGTGACCTGTTGCAGCCAGGTGTTCGATGCCGATGGTGCCGGTCTGGAATTCATTGCCTATGATACTGGCGACGTGAACCTGCAGCGCGAGAATCCTTTCCTATCCCATACCGAGATGTTCCGGGTGATCACCCGCTCGCTGGACCTTTATCGCCGACGCCATGGCGGTCGACCGCCGACCCGCGTGATGATCCACAAGTCAACCGAGTTCAAGGAAGCAGAAATCGAGGGCTGTTTCGAAGCGCTCAAGCATATTGAGGCGGTCGACCTGATCCAGATTGTCGAAGATAATGGTTGGCAGGCGGCTCGCTGGGAACAGGACCGCACCGATCCGAGCAAGTCGCAAGCGGATGGCTATCCGGTAAAGCGCGGGACGCTGCTCGGCCTCAGCGGCAAAGACTCGTTGCTCTGGATGCATGGAGCAGTCGATGGCTTTGGGCGCCGTCCCTATTTTCAGGGTGGCAAAGGCACACCGCGCCCGTTGCGGCTAATACGGCATGCCGGGCATGGAGCATGGGACGATACCGCGAAGGCGGCTTTGGCGCTGTCAAAAATGAATTGGAACAATGATGGGCTGTATGATCCCCTTCCTGTAACCATGAGTTATGCGAAGACATTGGCCCAGGTAATTAAGCGAATGCCCGGGTTGGGACGAGGCACATATCAATTCCGGTTTTTCATGTGAATGAATGTCAATCAACCTGTCGTGATTCTACATTAGTTAGCACTATTCCCAAGCAACATGGCCGTGAACTGGCTCAGTTGCCGCGAGTGGTTTGCACTTCGGTCGTGCTGGTCAGCCTCGAGAAGCTGCGCCAATTCTGGGGTGATTTCGCCAAACGGCTCAACGATGTTTTGAAGCTTCTGTAGCGTTTGGATCTCGTTGGGCTTTCCGCCTTGCCAGTACCGAACATCAAGATCGCTGCCCGTATCGGCAACGCCGAAC
>JAGWUW010000337.1 GCA_028868235.1 Betaproteobacteria bacterium
TCGGCGCCGTGCTGGCCGCCACCGATTTCGTGATGCCCGGCATCGAGGTCATCGATTCGCGCTACCGCGATTTCAAGTTCGACCTGAAGAGTGTCATCGCCGACAACTGCTCGTCGTCGCGCTACGTGCTGGGGGGCATGGCGGTGCCGGTGGCCGATCTTGATCTGCGGACACTGGGTGTGGTCATGGAGAAGAATGGCCAGACCGTGTCCATCGGTGCCGGCGCTGCCGTTCTCGGCCATCCGGCAGCGGCCATCGCCATGCTGGCCAACCACCTCGGCGCCCGTGGCGAAGAGATTCCGGCCGGCACGATGATCCTGTCCGGCGGCGTCACCGAAGCGGTTTCCGTGGCTGCCGGTGACCACGTCAATCTGCGCATCCAGTCCCTGGGTAGCGTCAGCATCAAATTCGCCTGAGGGGTCGGCCATGCCTTTTGCACAAATCTACCTGATTGAAGGCCGTACCGACGAGCAGAAAAAGGTACTGATCGAGAAGGTCAGCGCCGCCATGTCGGAGGCCCTGGGCGCGCCGCTGGAAAACACCCGGGTGTGGATACAGGACGTACCCAAGGCGCAGTGGGGCATTGGCGGCAAGACCGCCAAGGATCTGGGGCGCTAGCGGTTTGAACGAACGGGCGGGGTGTAAGCCCCGGCTCGCCAACCGGTGCCAGGGTCATACCTGGCAGGTATCCGAAAAGCTACTAAATGGTATTGGACGGTATTGGTCCTTGTCGGCCATTATTGAGTCAATAAAAAAATATCGAGATTTTCTGCAATTCACGGGAAGGCTAGAAATTCCGGAAAAAGCAGAAGACGGAGCAAATCAAGGGTGTGCCGCAAACAGCGGTTGCCCGGTAAGGAGGAGGTTTTATGGGGCAGGTTTTTGCCACACGACAATTGCCGTTGAGCCTGGCGATCGCTGGTCTGTTACTGGCGGCCTGCACACAGGCTCCAGATATGTCAGGTATCGCGTCAGAACGCGAGCGTTCGGTTAAGCGCTACGACATCAGCCAGGCGATTGCCGCCAACGATAAAGTCATTGTGGTCGGCACGCAAAGCGGCGTCGTTCTGGTATCTGCCGACAGCGGCGCTACCTGGAAGCGTCAGGCCTTGGGCCAGACCTCACTCGTTGATATTGCGGTGTGTGCCGACAAGACTTTCGTTGCCATCGACCATTATCACAAGGTATGGTCGGCCGATGCCGAGGGCAAGGTTTGGCAGTCGGTCAAACTGGAGCAGCCGCGCACGCCGTTGGCTGTGGCCTGCAGCCCGCAGGGAGGCTGGTGGGTGGCTGGCACCAATGCGGTGATCGCCGGGAGTGCCGATCAGGGCAAGACCTGGCAGGTTACCGATCTTGGTGAAGACACCCAGATCACTACCATCCAGTTCGTCAGCGAAAAGCATGCCGTGGCGCTGTGTGAATTTGGCATCACCGTTACTTCGGACGATGGCGGTGCCACCTGGAAAAAGGGCCCGAAGATTCCGGGCGACTTCTATCCCTACGCCGCGCTTTTCCGCGATGCCCACGAAGGCTGGGTGAGCGGCATTGCCGGCCAGATGTTGCATACCCGCGATGGCGGCCAGACCTGGCAAAAGCAGGTCAATGCCACGCAAGCTGCATTGAACCGTCTGTTCATGCACGACGGCCTGCCGTACGGCGTTGGCAATGGCGGCATCGTCGCCCGCCTTGAAGGCGACAACTGGCGCAACGTTCCCTATCCCGATCCGCTGCCGATGTTCCTTGGCGGTGGTGCTTCCCTTCCCGGCCAGGCGGCCATCGTCATCGGTGGCCCCGGCGGCCTGCTGCGTACCGTCGGCACGACGAACACTAAATAGACCCGGGAGAAGACAAGAACATGGTTAGCAAACTCCGTCATTCCATTACCCATCGTCTGCATCAGGGCGAGGAGTGGATTTTCCGCAATCCGAAGATCGTCCTGTCGCTCGTGCTGGCCGTGACGATGCTGTTCGGGATCGCGCTACCCAAGCTGCGTGTATTTACCGACTTCTCCGATCTGTTGCCGCAGAACCATGCTTATATCAAGGTCTACAACCGCCTGAAGGAGAACTTCGGCGGCGCAAACATGATCGTGATGTCGATTGAGGTTGAGCAGGGCAGCATTTTCAACGACGAAACCCTCAGGCTGATTCACGAAGCCACTCAAGGTATCGACAACCTGCCGGGTGTCAACCACAACCTCGTCTCCAGCTTGACGCACCGCACGGCACGCAAGGTCTTCCTCGATGACCAGGGTGGTTTCGCCTCCGAGTCCTACTACGACCCACTCAAGCCGACGCGCACCGTTGCCGAACTGGAGCAGCTGAAGAAGGACGTCATTGCCAATCCTACCATCTACGGGCTGCTCGTCTCGCCAGACATGAAGGCTGCGCTGATCAAGGCGCAACTCAACGAAGGCGATATCGACTACCCGACGACCTTCGCTGCGCTGCAGCAAGTCCGCAAGACCTTGGCCAAACCGGGTCACCAGATCTACGTTACCGGCAATCCGGTCCTCACCGGCTGGGTCTATACCTATCTGAACCAGATCGTCGAGATCATGGCCTACACCCTGGCCCTATTGGCGACCTTGCTCATCGTTTATTTCCGCCGCCTCTACGGCATCGCCCTGCCGCTGCTTGGCATTGCCCTGTCTTCAATTTGGGGCCTCGGCTTTATGGCGGCGATGGGCATCAACCTTGAACCACTGTCGCTGCCGATTCCCTTCCTGATTGCCGCTCGCGCCACCTCGCATGGCGTCCAATTGGTGGTGCGCTATTACGAGGAACTGGCCATCGTCCATGACGGCAAGAAGGCGGCGCGCAACGCCCTGGATGCCCTGTTCCGTCCGGGCTCACTGGCCATCATTGTTGACGCGGTCGGCATCGCTGTCCTCGTCCTCGGCGCTGCCCCATTCAACCACAAGCTCGGCCTTGCCGCAGGTTTCTGGGGTTTCTCGGTAATCTTCACGGTTCATTTTATGGTGCCGCTGGCCTTGACCATTCTGCCGGCCCCGAAGAAGCACGAAAACGGCAACGAAGGCGTCCGCAATTTCCTGGCTAAGGCTATGGCGCTGACCGGCGGTACCGATGGTGGAGCGCGTTCAATCCTGATCCTGACCCTGATTGGCGCCATTGGTGGTGCCTATCTGGTTGGCAAGGTGCAACTTGGCGAGTCCGAACCGGGATCTCCGCTGCTTCACCGTGACCATGATTACAACATCT
>JAGWUW010000338.1 GCA_028868235.1 Betaproteobacteria bacterium
CTGAGAGTCCACGCCGATACCCTGCAGGGCAACTCGATTGCGTTCGACATCCGTCACATAGGCCGCCGCCGAGCCGTATTGGTTCGGGTTCTGGTGGGCATAGTTGTGGTTATTCAGCTCAAACAGGCCCGACGCGTCAAAATGCAGCGCCTTAGCTTGGGCAGATGTCAAGTAGTTTCCGCCGCCCCATAGCCCCGCGCACACCGCGAACGAGCATGGGATTCGGTAGCGCCTGAACAGCGGGGCCACGAAGTTGTAATGCGAAGCGAAGCCATCGTCGAATTGACAGAGCACAGTCGGCTTCGGCCGCTTCGGCATCACGAACAGGCCACCGATCCAGACGGAGGTCGCCGACGCAGATGATGTGACGTTGAAATTGACGCGCAGACGCATCCCGGCCGCCATGGTCGGAGAGCCTGTAGATGCCCAATCTGTGATGTCGGGCTTGAACACCATCCATTGGTTTGCCGCAAACTGCATCTGCGGCTGATTGCCGGCAGAGCCCCCCGAACTGAAGAAGTTCGCAAAGCCTGCGTCGCCAAAATAGATGCCGGAACTGCCGTCCACTGCCGACAGATTGGTGGACATGATGGCAAAAGCGAACTCTTTCCGGTCCCAGTTGTAGGGGACACGCACCGTAGCGGCGCTGGTGCCGATGCGGCAAACGCCGGAAAAGGCGGCCGGGATGTCGAGGCGGATCGTGGGCTGACCGTTGAAGCGCACGGCGCTATCCACCGATGCCGTGACGCCGGCTCCGGCCAGATCGTTCCACAAGCTGATGTTGCTGGTATCAATCAGGCTGAGCGGATAGCCGAACTGGCCAGCCAGCGTTTTCGCAAAGTTCCCAGCCCCTGACACCAGGGATGTAAGAGCCGTCAGCGAACTGCCCGCCGCGTAGAAATTGCCCGACGCGTCCTGGCTGACGACTTGGTTGCCAGTGCTCAGGTAGGCATCAAACGGAGGCGCCTGCAGCTGGTACGTCACCGCTTGCGTGCACGACACGCGAAACACGCGATCGCTTGGAAACGGCCCGATCATTTGCTCGGCCGGCCCAAGGATGAATTGCCCATCAAACCCGTTGGCAGCCGCCAGTTGCCCGACACCGGCACCGCCGATGAGAAAACGCAGCCGCTGGCCGGCCGGGATGGTGATCTGTGAGGAGGCGCTGGCGCTGATCGTCGGCATGGCAGGTCATCCGTGATGGATGAGCTGCCGGCGGCTCGGGTACTCAGCGCAGGCCAGAACGGCCCATGTGCGGGCGCAAGTCTACCGCTGAGGCCCGTCTCGCAACAAGGGATTGGTCCAGTACGCCACCGTGACCCAGATGCCGCATGCGATCAGGATGCCACAGGCAAGCTCGGGATCGCTGCGACGAATGAACAGGGCACCGACGGCCAGCGGAAGCACGGTGACGGCGCCGAGGATCGTCCACAACAACCAGAGCGCCCGGCGCCAACCGGTGAGTTCGCGCGGTGCTGGCGGCTTTGCGTGGGCCAGTAGCTCAGCGCGCTGCCGGTGCAGTTCGGAAATCGGCACCAGCAATTCGGGCTCGTCTTTCATGGGCGAATGCTACTGAATCAGCGGGTGCGGCGGAAGTGGTTGACCATGGGCAAAGGTTCGACAGGCGGATGCGCGGCAGGCTTTGTCATGGCTGGGAACAGTTCCGCCAGCGCCCAGATGTGCGCGTCGGCGCGGTTGGGCGACCGCGGCCCGGTGTAGCCCCCAGTGCTGAATGCGCACAGCTCGTCTTCCAGCTTGGCGAAGATACCGACGTGCCGAACTTTGCCATCTTCGTACATGGCCGAGAACGGCTCGGCGCGCTGAACCTTACCGCGGCTGGCAGTGACCAGCTTCACCGGCACGCGCATGCCCAGCGCCGCCGCAGCGACCTGCACCGTTGACTTCACCATGCCGCCGCCAAAGTTGGATTCGCCGACCACGATGTCAGCCTTGTGCCGCTGGTAGGCCTGCACCGCGACGCGCCCCCACGTCGAAGGCCCCCCCTTCACGCTCAGGTCTTCGAGCAGGTATGCCCGGCCGTCGGTGCCGAGCGCATCGACCGCGATGCCGACCTCGTCGTTGTCGGCGTTCGCCTCGTCGTCACTAGCGCCGGATGGGTCGACCGACACCACGACGCGCACGAAATCCGGCAGCGGGTCGCCTTGGTCAACGCGCCAAGCATCAATCACGCCCTCGTCGAACAGCGCGTTCGGCGTCGCCTCGGCAAACTCGCCGTCCACGAAGCGGCGCTTCATGCGACCGGACAAGCCCCTGAGCGTTTCCAGGTACTCGGGCGACAGGTTGCTCGCGTTGTCCACCGGGTTCATCTGAAACGACGCGTAGTTGTCCGGCCGCGTCAGCGGCTCTTTTGTCTCAGGGTCTAGCTTCTGCTTGAATACCTTGAACGCCCAGTGCGCCTTTGACGGCGGGTTGCAGTCGAACAGATACCGCAGTTTCAGAGGCGCGGGATCGCGTCCGGGCAGCAGCTGCATCACGCGCTGAGCCAAGCGAGTGAGCAGCAGCTGCACGCCGGCCCAAGTGACCTGCGACGCCTCGTTGACGTAGATCGTCGCAAACTCAAGACCAAGCACCTTTTCCATGCGGTCCTTGTCGTCCAGGCCAAGGAACCAGATCTGCGAGCCGCCTGGCAGCGTGGCGTAACCGTCGGACATGTTGATGTCCCAGTCCTTGCCCTTGACCAGTTGCGAAAAACACACGCGCATGACCTTCGGAAAGGTGTCGAGCATCACCGACGCCTTCAAGTGGTTGAAACGCGAGCGCGTGATCAGGTGGCGCGAGCCAGGCGCCTTCAGAGCGCGCAGCACGATGGCGCGCACGATCAGGAACGTCTTCCCTGATCGGCCTCCGCCGAAGAGCATGATCCAGGTCGCAAGGCCGGCGAGAACGTCCAGACCTTGCTGCTGCTTCGGCGTGAGCTGAAAGGTCACAGGTCGGCTTCTTTCGCGCTGATCGTCAACTGCAGCGCGCCTCCGCCTTCGCCCGTGATCTGCATCGGAAGCACCTTGCCCAGGAGTGCCGAGAACGCTTTGACATCGGTCTGTGCCACGCGCTGCAGGTAGCCGACTAAACCATCCTTGCCCTTTCCGTCCTCGCCGACCTTCTCGGCAGCCAGCAGGATCGCTTCCTTGAGCTGCGTCGTGGTCTTGTTCTGGCTTCCTTTCGGACGGCCAGGGCCAGCCCCCATCGCGGCGGCTCCA
>JAGWUW010000339.1 GCA_028868235.1 Betaproteobacteria bacterium
GGTACGACTGACTGCTGAGCCATCCTCAGGCAACCCTCCCAGCGGAGGCGAGGGCGCATTCCACTCCATGGTTTGCCCAGTCTGTTCCTTTGGCCCATTCAACGAGTAGAAGATCCAATTGCCGAACCCGAGGGATTGGAATTCAAGGATTTCGTTGGGGATCGTGCGGTACGGGACGCCCCACGGCGCAATCAATGAGGTCGCGTTGTGGGTCAGGTTCAACCCTGGGCCGGTAAACCGTGCTCGGAATCGATAGCCGGCCGAGGCGGTCGCAATGGCCGTGATGGTCGCGGCTCCCGTGACATCGACAAAATCTCCGTCTGGTGGAATGGGAATCGTGGCCGTGGCGACGATGGCCACCCCTTGCCGTCCTGTCCAGCCGCCTTCTTTCTGCATGTGGGCCGCTAAGCGATAGACCCCGCTTCCTTCGTTGAGAAACAACAAGGCATCGCCTGCCAGCACCTTGCGGTTCCGGCCGTCCGGCATCAGGAAGCTCGACGAATGGATGAGGGTAAAGCTGCCGTCCGCCACGGCCCAATAAAAGATCGCGGTGCCGGAGATCGCCGAGACATTATTCGAGCCGGTCCAATGCGCCCACGTCGCGGACCCGATGTTGATGCTTGATGCCGTCGAGACCGGATCTCCCTCCGAGAGAGAAGACTGCGCAATGTCGAGCCACTTGAAATTATCAAGGGTATAGAGCAGCGTGCCGTCGCTCTTTTGAATGACGATCTTGTAGTAGCCGTCTGCGAAGAAGTTAAACACGCCGTTCGCATCACTCACGAATGGATTGGCCAGCGGAATCGTCATGAGTTGATCGGCCCAGATATTCTTCGTGGAGCTGGACCCTGGCTCAAAGTGAGAGAGGAGCGCCACCGAACAGAGCTGGCCTTGATCGAAGAAGGGGCCGAGTTGCACGCGCTGCGCCGAGACACTCATGGTGATTCCTCCGCGTTATCCAGGACCGTCTTGCCCGTCATCAGGGCGCTGGCTCTGGCCACCGACTTTGGAAGATTGAGCGTGAGTCGGCCCGATGATGTATCCAATAATCGTTCTTGATACCGCTTCGACAGGATGCGCTGCTTGGCCGGATTGCGGAGCAACGGTAACCCGGCCGCTGCCAACCCCGCCGGACTCCCCGACGCGGCGGCCCCGCCAAGCCCGAGGGTAGCGGCCATAGCCGCGTCAGTACCACTCACACCGGACGGCGGGATGTTCGACGCATCGCGGGTTACTCGCGGGAACGCCTGCGCAAACTTTCCAATGACCTGTAGCTCACCAGTAAGAGGCCTGCCTTGATCAAACATGCGCCCGATCACATGAGCGGAAACATTCCCATCCCCGAGATTCAATGCCCGCTCAACATCGTAGGTTCTGGCAATCATCTGGCGTGCAGCTCGCAGTTGATTCACTAATTCTGGACGCCCCAACCGAGTCACCGTCTCGTCAATCTGCGATTCCAGCTCCATCGCCTTGGCAATTGCCGCTTTGCCTGCCTTTAAAGAGGAAGGATCAGCAGATCGGTCATAATGTCGGTAGAAGGCAGAGGCATCATTCCTGGCCTGCTTCAATTCTTCTAGCGGGATTCCCCCGCGAGTTTCCTGCACATTGACGCGCATTCCCTTCAAGGGGCCTGGAACATCCTCTCCGCGAGAGGTCACTTTTGCATGCAATCCCTCAAGCGGCCCTTCGGTGCCCTCTGATTGCTTCACCGTTTTCATTCCGATCAGATTGCCTGCATCGTCTCGAATTTCACGAACAGCCAAGCCGGTCGTAGGAGGAGGGCCTTCTCGTTTTGTGACCTTGAGGCCCGTGGCAGGACCAGGCAACATATCTTGACTTTTGGAAGTCGTCACTTTGAGCCCTTGTAACTGCCCTCCCGGTATCAGCTTCGCAATATCCTCATAGGGCTGTGAGGCTCTTTTTCTCACTTCCTCCAGCACGCCCATCGACAAGGGCGTCTCGTCAGGGAGTCCAATAGATCTCGCCGCGAGGTTGTTGGTGATGGCTTGATTCCTGAGTGAGGCCTCCTGAGCAATCGCGGCCTTTCCGGCAATCGTTTCGAGCGTGCTGGTCGGCTGCCGCACTTGCGACGGCTCCACCACATACCCATGCGACTGTGCTTCTTGTAGCGTCATTTTGGCGGTTGGGTTGAGGAGTAGTTTCTTTGGCGAGGTTGAAAGGTACTGCGCAGCAGCCTTTGCGGCAAAAGGGGCCGTCATGCCGCCAATCGCCGCTAACAGATCAGACCCGGTGATTTCCTTGGTAATCCCTGCGGTCGCTCCACTCGCCGCCCCCATGGCCGCACTCTTCGCCGCATTCACCGCTCCAAGACCAGGCATCGCCGCCGACCCGACCGCCGCTTGTATCGCGGTATCAACAATGCGTTGCAGGCCGGTCTGCGGCTCGTGCTCAGGATTCACGGCCCCGAGTTTCTGCATCAGCTCCATGGGTCGATTCCGGCTCAATTCCGGATGATTCGCGACCCCTTCGAGAAATTCCTTGACCTGCGGCAGATGGTCGAGTCCAGGAAGATTGGCTAATCCACGGATCACCAGACTATTGATCGTATGCGGCGTATTGGCGAGATTCGCAATCCCTTTTGGAATCGCATTCAACGCCACTTGGCCGATCGAAGGCTCTGGGGCGGCCTGGGATGCAGGCTCGCCATCCAGTTGGCCGGAGAACTCGCGCACCGGCCCAGTAGGGGGAGGCCCGTCTAATTCACCCGTAAATTCTTGAAAGGCCATTAGTTCCCGATCCAGCGTTTGCCGTCAGGCGATTGAAAGACCGGCTTGCCTCCGCTGGTGCCGATCTGCCGTGACCCCTGCGGCAATGAGGGCATGGGTGCGCCGCCTCGTTGCGGCATCGCCTTGCCGCCGGTCGCGGGTTGCGCTTGCGCTTCTTTCTCATAGAGCGGATGTTTGTCGGAATAGGCCGCGAGTTGATCGAAGAAGCCTTCGTCAAACTGCCCGTTCTTTTTCCGATAGTCCCGCGCCATCTTGGCCACTTCCTGATCGCGGGTCGCGAGTTTTCTGGCCGTGTCGATGATGAGCTTGTTGCCTTCCGTGGTCTTCCCGAGATCTGGCGTCATGCTCTGCAAGAAGGTCAGGTCTTTATCCGACAAGGCTCCTGGCATCCCGGCCCCGCCCGACGGGTTCCGTAACGACAGCGCGATTTCCCCGGACAGCGCTTGAAACGCTTGTTTGGCCGGGA
>JAGWUW010000340.1 GCA_028868235.1 Betaproteobacteria bacterium
CAGCGGGATGACAAAGGCGCACGGCACCGGCATCGCTGCTGCTTCTGGCAGCAACTTGAACTGGGCGGCACCGGCGACACGGGTCTCGAACACGGGACAACGGGCACGCAGGGCTTCGATGACGGTTTCGAGTTGCATCAGCGTGGCTTCAATGACTCGCGCAGGGCGCCGCGGATCATGCCGCGAACGACCGAACGTCGGTTATTCAAAGCGGCGACCATGAAGTTGCCGCGCTTGTCCAGCCCGGTCTTCGGGCTGCCGTAGAACAGGAAGGCCGGATAAAAGGCTGAGCCTGGAATGCTGCGCACGCCGACCTTGATCCAGCCGCCCCGCGAACCGCGCGAGACGATGCCGATGGCGCGCTTGAGCGCCCCGCTCTGCTGACCAGGCATTTCGCCCGGCGCCGAGATGGCGCGACGCGAAACGAGCCGGCGCGCCTCCTTGCGCACATCGGCTGCGCCCAGGCGCATGCTTTTGCGCAGGCTTCGTTTGTCAAAGTCGATGGTCTGGTGGAAGTCCAGCCCAACGAAGAGGTCGAACGGGTCGTGATGGCCTGCGCTCATTGAGCGATCGCTCCCAGATCCTTGGCGGAAATCCGCGTGAAGCGCTGGGCATCGAGGGCGTTGAGCGCATCCATGACGCGGTACCGGTGGCCATTCCACTCGATGACGTGATTAGCCGTCAGGTCTTCCGGGCGCGTGCCCGGCGCGTAGCGCACCCAGAACAGGTGGGTCGGCATTTCGCCGGTCTGCATGCCGGCCCGGTTGGCCAGCCCGTAAACGGGCTCGACCTTGGCCCAGCGCTCGATGCCGTGATCGACTTTCTGGTCGACGGCAAAGGTGGCATTGGGATAGTCAGCCCAGAGACGCAAGCGGATACGGCGCTGCAGCTCGCCGGAGTTGGGCAGGCGAATCATTGGAAGGCCGCCCGGAAGGGATCGAGCAGGCGGTCAGCGTAGGGCATCTTTTCCAGCTTGCCCTGGACGACCGTGGCCTCGCCACGATGTTGATACAGACCATCGATGCGCAGCAGCATCCAGCTGACAATGCCGTCGGGCACCTGGCCAAGGTAATGCTGGCCCTGCCCTTCGTCGAGCAGCGTGATGGCAGCACCACCATTGGTGGCCGAGATGCGAATGCTGCTACCGTTCAGCGCCTGCACGTAGTAATCGACCATGGGCTCGAGCGGATCGGGCAGATCGCCGCCGCTGTTGCTGAAGCGAACGACATCACCGACCACCAGGGAAACCCAGCGCTCCGGCGTCAGCCAGTTGTTATCGACATCGATCGACAGCCCGGTCGCATACCCCGCCTCGAAGATGACCTTGACGCACCCGGGCTGCGGGCGCGGGATCGGCCAGATGCGGCCGAATACCGGCGCGACGCGCACGACGGGATCGCCGTCGACCACGACATAGTCGGTGGCCGGCATGGTCTGCCATACCCCGTTCTGGTCGAGGTACTGCACGCCAATCAGCTGCAGCAGCGGGGAGCGCGGCAGCTCGATCGGCTGCTGGGTGCCAAACATGACCCCACCGGGAAAACCATCCAGGACATAGGCGAAGCGCGTGGCCAGCAGCGTGCGTTCGATCTCGGATTCGGCCGAGGCGGCCGCCGCGAGAATGGACGTGCGCAGCAGGAGGTCATCGGCAACGATGTCCTGCTTGACCTGTTGGCGCGCCAGCTCAATGGAGACCGGCAGCGCCGACGGGGCAGCAATGATTTTCAGGGTGTTGGCCATGGGGATCAGGCATCAGCGGGTGGTTGGGTCGTTTCGGTCTGGACGGCGTCGCCGGCCGGTGCAGGCGTCTGCACTTTGGCAGCTTCCTTGGCTTTCTTTTTTGCCGCCTTGCTGGCCGACTCGACCAGCGCTTCGGCTGCCTTGGCTTCTTCATCCAACTGCGCAGCCCAGGCAGCGCAGGCATCGGCACGCTCGCGGGCGAGGCGGGCGACTGCTTCGATCGCGTCGATATCGTTGACGTTGTCGGTATCGACCAGCTCGGCAAAGCCGGTGTTGACCAACGACTGGGTTTCCGAGGTCAGCGGGTGGAAGCTGCCCTTGGCGAACTTGATTTCGCCTTCGTCGTAGTAGTCGTCGGGGAATTTGACGATTTGCATGGGGGAATCCTCAAGTGATCAGGAAAACGCAGCCAGCCGAAGCTGGCCGCGTGAGCCTTGGCTGGCTTAGGCGATGTTCTGGACAACGCCGGCCTGATTGAGGGCCGAGGCCGGGCCATTCTTCGCTACGCCGCCGAGCACCGAGGCGGCGATCAGGCTGGCGGCGGTGCCGACGGTGATCGACAGGCGGAAGTAGGTGAAGTTGTTGGCCAGGTCGAGCTCTTCGGCGCGCAGGTTGATTTCGGCCTGCTTGTTGTCGCCAGACGCCTTGACGATCTGGGCAAGGGCCTTGCCGGTGACGTCCTTGGCACCGGTACCGCCGCTGTCCTGAGCCTGCTGCAGCTTGGCATCAAGGGTACCGGATGCACCCATCACACCGGTTTGCACCAGGGCGAGGAAGCGTTCGTGGTTGGCGGCCGGGATCCAGCCGGTGGTGACGGTACCGGCGCCCTGCGACACCGGATCGATGGTGGCCAGCACCGAGAGTTGCTCGGCGAGGCGGGCATTGACTGAAATGGTCATGTCTGTGTCCTTTGTGAATAAGGTTCAGGCTCCCGTTTCTGGCGGGAGCCTGTTGCTCAGCTTTCAGCCGCGGTTAGCGGGCCTGCAGCGTAACGAAGTGCGAACGGGTGTTGCCGGACTTGGGCGGCGTCACCGGGGCCGACAGGATCGGCATGCCGTTCATGCGGAAGCGGATGCGGAAGGCCGTCGCGTCGGCATCGAAATACAGATGCATCGACGTATCGGTCTGCACGCCATTGGTCTTGGTGATGGTGCGGTAGCCCTTGAGCGACAACAGCGAAATGTCGGACTGGCTCGAGAAGGCCGCGGCATGCTCGGAAAGGACCAGCGGACGACCTTTCAACTGGCCATATGGGGACTCGGCCAGATTCTGGTTCGGCAGGTAGATCGGGTACTGGCCGACGGTCAGCGCTTCGAGCGGCGACAGGATGTCGGGGGTAGCCAACCAGATGGCGTTCTTGAGTTCGCCAACCAGCAGACGCTGGACCATCTTGGTCAAGTTCTTCGGATCGAGCGTGCCAGTTGTCTGGCCGGCTTCCTTGGCCTGGACGATGGCTGGGCTACCGGTA
>JAGWUW010000341.1 GCA_028868235.1 Betaproteobacteria bacterium
CATCGAGACGGTCAAGGGCGAAGGATACCGCTTTGATGCCGGCTGAACGGCTGCATTTGCGCAACATCCATAACACAAGCACCTTCCGCCTGACCATCTTGCTGGGATCGTCGGCAATGGTCGGTATCCTCCTACTCTTGCTCCTCATCTACAGCCTGACGGCTCAGGAACTGAACGCGCGCAACGACCGCATCCTGCGTTCCGAAGCTGAACGCCTCCTGCTCGCGCCGGAGTCATCGCTTCCGACCAAGATAGCAATGCAACTCAGTCACAACACGTCAGATCTCAACTATATAGCGCTATTGTCGCCCAACGGAGAATTTCTGTCTGGCAATCTCAGAGAGGTATTGTCACTGCCAATCGGGCAACCAACAGAGCGGGCATCGCTGATTACAATCGACAACCCGCTTCGTCTTCTCGCAATAAAAACCTATTCAGGGAAAATTCTGATCGTCGGACGTGACATCTCCCCCTTGGTCAATCTGCGAAGCCGGATCATCACGATCCTGGCCTACAGCGGCCTCATCATCGTGCTCTTCTTTCTGGTGGCCGGGTTCGCATCCAGCATCGGCCCCCTTCGCCGAGTCGATCGGCTGCAGCAGGTCGCCCGGACAATCGCACAAGGCCGGCTTGACGCACGCATGCCCGTCCAGGATCGCGGAGATGAACTCGACTTGCTGGCCGCGACCGTCAACTACATGATCGAGGAAGTGGAACGCACGGTTTCACAGATCAAGGCCGTAACCGATGCCGCCGCCCACGACCTGCGGACGCCACTGACGCGCGCGCGCAACCAGTTGTATCGGATCAGCCGTCAGGCCGATCTCGACGAGATGACAGTCACGCATATCGAAAATGCCATGGCAGAACTGGATTCGGTCGTTGCCCGGTTTGCCGCGCTCATGCGCATTTCCGAGCTCGAAACCGTTCGCCAGACTGCAGGCTTCGCATCGGTTTCGCTTGCGGTTCTCGCCACCTCGGTCGCCGAGCTTTATGAACCGTTGGCCGAGGACCGGGGCATTACCTTCCTGTTCGATGCCGATCCGGCCGCTTTCGTGTTCGGTGACGAAAAATTGCTGTTCGAGGCTGTAAGCAATCTCGTCGACAACGCGATCAAGTTCGCCCCGCCAGGTGGACGCGTCGCGCTGCATGTCGCGACAGGCGACGGACACAGCTGTGTGGAGGTTCGCGACGACGGTCCCGGCATTGCTACCGATAAACGAACGATTGTGCTGCGCCGGTTTGACCGTGGCTCCGCCCCCGCCGACGTGCCCGGATCGGGACTGGGCCTCAGCATCGTTTCAGCGATTGTGCAACTGCATCATTTTTCGCTCGAAATGGATACCGGCTCTCCCGGGCTGATTGTAAGAATCGTCGCTCCGAGTTCGCAGGCGCCCGAAAACGGGTGAAAATCATTTCACTAGCGTGATGGGCGAGGTGGCGCGATTGGGGCGCCGGCCAATGGTGTTCTGCGCCCCTTTCAGCCCCTTCGCGCAGCGCCATTGGCCACCCAGCACACGGGATAGCCATGCTTCAACTTGTCAAGCTCGCGCTCAGCAAACCCTATACATTTGTCGTTCTCGCCATACTGATCCTCCTGTCAGGGACGATCGCCTGGTTCGAGACTGCGACGGATATATTCCCCGACATCCGTATCCCGGTGATCGCTGCGGTGTGGACCTATCGCGGACTACCGCCGGCTGACATGTCCGGGCGGGTCGTCTATTATTACGAGCGCCAGCTTTCGACGACCGTTAACGATATCGACCATATCGAGAGCCAGTCGCTGAATGGCGTTGGCATCGTGAAGATATTCTTCCGGCCCGGCGTCGATATCCGCACGGCGACTGCCCAGGTAACGTCGGTTTCGCAGACCGTCCTGAAGCAGATGCCCCCTGGCATCACGCCGCCGCTCATCCTGAACTACAATGCCTCGACGGTTCCGATCCTGCAAATGGCTCTCTCGGCCAACGACCTGTCAGAGCAGAAGATCTTCGACCTCGGACAAAACTTTATCCGCCCGGCGCTCGCGTCGGTGCAGGGCGCGGCCATCCCTTCGCCCTACGGTGGGAAGGAGCGACAGATCCAGATCGACCTCGATCCTGCCGCCCTGCAGGCCCATCACCTGTCAGCGACGGACGTTGGGCAGGCCCTTGCGGCGCAGAACCAGATCGTGCCCGCCGGCACTGCCAAGATCGGCCAGTATGAATACAACGTGCGTCTCAACAACAGCCCCGAGGTAATCGACCAGCTCAACAGTCTCCCGATCCGGACGGTGGACGGCACGACCATCGCCATGCGCGATGTCGCCCATGTCCGCGACGGCTCGCCGCCGCAGCGCAACGAAGTGCGGGTCGACGGCGGCAGGGCAGTGTTGATGACGATCCTCAAGTCGGGCTCGACCTCGACCATTGCCATCGTCGACCAGGTGAAGGCGCTACTGCCCAAGCTCAAGGAAACCCTGCCTCCCAGCCTCAAGGTCCAGTTGCTGGCCGACCAGTCACTGTTCGTGAAGGCCGCCGTTTCCGGGGTAGTGCGGGAAGGCGTGCTCGCAGCCGTTCTCACCTCCTTGATGATCCTGCTGTTCCTCGGTTCCTGGCGTTCAACCGTCATTATCGCCGCGTCGATCCCACTCGCGATCCTTGCGGCCGTGGCGGCCCTCTCTGCCGCCGGCGAAACGCTCAACATCATGACGCTTGGGGGACTCGCGCTGGCCGTGGGCATCCTCGTCGATGACGCCACGGTCACGATCGAGAATATCAACTGGCACCTCGAACAGGGCAAGTCTGTCCGGCAAGCAATCCTCGATGGGGCGGAGCAGATCGTCCAGCCCGCCTTCGTCTCGCTGCTGTGCATCTGCATCGCGTTCGTGCCGATGTTCTTCCTGCCCGGGGTTGCCGGTTTCCTGTTCGCGCCGATGGCAAAGGCGGTCGTCTTTGCGATGATTGCCAGCTTCGTCCTGTCACGCACCCTGGTGCCGACAATGAGCAACTACCTGCTGCGCGACCACGCAACCACGCATACCGCGGAGATCATGGTCAGCCATGATGCGCTGGCAGGTCGGAGTGCCGAGGGACATCCATTCCGCCGGTTCCAGCAAGGTTTCGAGCGGCGTTTCGAAAAAGTGCGCGACTACTATGTCGCCCTGCTGGCTTTTGCTCTCGTGCACCGGCGCCGCTTC
>JAGWUW010000342.1 GCA_028868235.1 Betaproteobacteria bacterium
CTTGACAGGTTTGTTTTCCATACGCTACCGTATGCTTTTCCATACGACACAGTATGGTCATTGTGCTGATTGAGTGGACGTCTGTCAAACAGGCGATGTGGGTTGAACAAAAATCTAACCGAGTAAAAGGAGAAGGCTTGTGAAGATTCTGGTTCCCGTGAAGCGGGTCGTTGATTACAACGTGAAGGTTCGGGTGAAGGCTGACGGCTCGGGTGTTGATCTGGCAAACGTCAAGATGAGCATGAATCCGTTCGACGAAATCGCCGTCGAAGAAGCCGTGCGCCTGAAGGAAGCCGGTATCGCTACCGAAGTGGTGGCCGTCTCCTGTGGTGTTGCTGCCTGCCAGGAGACCTTGCGCACGGCCATGGCCATCGGTGCCGACCGCGGCATCCTGGTCGAAACAGACGCCGATCTCCAGCCGCTGGCCGTTGCCAAGCTCCTCAAGGCCCTGTGCGACAAGGAACAGCCGCAAGTCGTCATTTGCGGCAAGCAAGCCATCGACGACGATGCCAACCAGACCGGCCAGATGCTCGCCGCACTGCAAGGCTGGCCGCAAGCCACCTTCGCTTCCAAGGTCGTCATTGCTGACGGCAAGGCCACCGTTACCCGCGAAATCGACGGCGGTCTGGAAACCCTGGCCATCAGTCTGCCGGCCGTGGTGTCCACCGACCTGCGCCTGAACGAGCCGCGCTACGCTACCCTGCCCAACATCATGAAAGCCAAGAAAAAGCCGCTCGACACCGTCAAGCCGGCTGACCTCGGCGTTGATGTCGCTCCGCGCCTGACCACATTGAAGGTCAGCGAACCGCCCAAGCGCAGCGCCGGCGTTCGCGTCGCCGATGTTGCAGAGCTGGTGAACAAGCTCAAGAACGAAGCCAAAGTGATCTAAGGGAGACGACCATCATGACCATTCTCGTCATTGCCGAACACGACAACGCCGCCCTCAAGGCCGCCACCCTCAACACCGTCGCTGCCGCACAGAAAATCGGTGGCGACATCCATCTCCTGGTTGCCGGCGCCAACTGTTCCGCTGCCGCCCAGCAAGCCGCCGGCCTGCAAGGTGTTGCCAAGGTTAAAGTGGCCGATGCCGCGCACTACGATGCACAGACTGCCGAAAACCTGACTGCCCTGGTCGTTGCCAACGCCACCGGCTACAGCCACATCTTGGCCCCGGCCACCACCTTTGGCAAAAACCTCGCGCCGCGTGTTGCTGCACTGCTCGACGTCGCCCAGATCTCCGAAATTACTGCCGTCGAATCGGCCGACACCTTTGTTCGCCCGATTTACGCTGGCAACGCCTTGGCTACCGTCCAGAGCGCTGATGCGGTCAAGGTCATCACCGTGCGTACCACTGCATTCGACCCCGTCGCAGCAGGTGGTGTCGCCGCCGTCGAGAGCATCGGCGCGACCGCCGATACCACCCAGACCCAACTCCTTAACCGGGAACTGACCAAGTCTGAGCGTCCGGAACTCGGTGCCGCCAAGATCATCGTTTCCGGTGGCCGTGGCCTGGGTAGTGGCGAGAATTATCACAAGCTGCTCGAGCCGCTCGCCGACAAGCTCGGTGCCGCCCTCGGCGCGTCGCGTGCCGCCGTCGATGCTGGCTTCGTGCCGAACGACTATCAGGTTGGCCAAACCGGCAAGATTGTCGCGCCGCAGCTTTACATTGCGGTCGGCATTTCCGGTGCCATTCAGCACCTGGCCGGCATGAAGGAGTCCAAGGTCATCGTTGCCATCAACAAGGATCCAGATGCTCCGATCTTCCAAGTAGCCGATTATGGACTGGTTGGCGACCTGTTTGAGGTGGTGCCCCAACTGGCAGGTTCCGTCGGCTAATGCCACAGAATCACAGGCTAGCCTAAAATAGCCGTGTGAATCTGACTGATACCCTGTTGAGCGAAGCGTGGTACTGGGCGGCTTGGGCTGTCTGGGTGCCACTCTTCGCCCGTTGTGTTCTACGCGCCCCTTGGGCGCGGCTCAGGGATTCCGAGCAGTTGAACGTCTGGCTGGGCATGATTGTTTTGCTCACTTTGGTCTGGAGCCTAAAGGCGGGGGTCAAACCGGGACTTGGCTTTCATCTGCTGGGCGCTACCGTGTTCACGTTGACTTTCGGGCCTCATCTGGCCTTCATTGGGCTATCGCTGGTTGCGCTCGGAATTACCCTTAACGGCGCCGCCGGCTCCTTTGCTTATGCGATGAATGCCTTGTTGTTGGCGGGATTAGGGGTTGCTTTGAGTCAGGGACTCCACCGTCTATTTTTCATCGTATTGCCCCGACATTTTTTTGTTTACATCTTTGTGAATGGGTTCCTTGGTGGTGCGCTGACCATTATTGGGGTGGGATTGGCGGTCAGCCTACTGTTGGCGGTGGCGGGAGCTTATTCCTGGGATTACCTGATCGACGACTATTTTCCGTATTTCCTGTTGCTCGGTTTTGCCGAAGCTTGGTTGTCAGGAATGGTTTTGACGCTTTTTGTGGTTTACCGACCCCATTGGGTGCTCACCTTCGACGATTCGCGTTATCTGGCGGGGAAATAAAGGCTACAATTTCGATACTTTTGTCATTGGGGAGCATCTTTTTGGATCTCGCGCTTGGCCGAGCTTCGATTTCGTTGTTGGCATTGCTTCTTTCCGGAAATGCTTCGGCGATTGGTCTGGGTGAATTGCGCGGCCAGCCAGTTCTGGGTGAGGGGCTTCGTCTGGAGGTGGCACTGGTCGGGATGGAAAAGCAGCGCCTGGATGCATCGTGCTTTCGCTTGGTTCAGCCGGCAACGACCGATGACCTGCCGTGGGTGCGGAAGGCCACTATGAGCCTTCGTCAGGCCGCTGGCGGCGAGGCTGTATTGCAAATTCACTCGGAAATTCCGCTACGCGAACCGATCATGCAGATGAGGCTAATGCTCGGCTGTGGCCATGAAGTTTCCCGTGACTACGTGCTGATGGCTTCGCCGGCACGTGAACCTGCGGTTTCAGTCGCGCCGGTGCGTGGGGACTCCGCTGGGGGGGCTTCGGCGAATTTATTTCAGCGGCGCCCGGTCAGGGGCAGGCAGGCGGTATCGGTCGTTGGTGACGAAGCTCCTGTCAGGTTGATGCCCCGCCGAATTGAAAGGCGCCGTGCACTCCCTCTTGCGCACGACCGCCTGATTTTGGCGGGCGATGATGGTGGGCCTGTTGGCGAAC
>JAGWUW010000343.1 GCA_028868235.1 Betaproteobacteria bacterium
GATCACCTGGAACACGAACCGCGAGATCGAGAAAATCGAACTGCGCGAACGCAACTACGACGCCCGGCAGCGCCCTTGGTTCAAGGGCACCATGGCGCTTCCCGATGAGCACAGCGTATTCTGGACAGAACCCTACATCTTCTACACAACCAAGGAGCCCGGCATCACCGCCGGCATGCGCTGGCAAGGGAAGGATGGCAACCAGTACGTCATTGCCCACGACGTGCGCCTGATCGACATCGCTGAATTCACCAGTCGCCTGGAGTTCAGCCCACAAGGCCAAGCGGCACTGTTCCTCAAGGAAGGCAGGCTAATCGCCCCGCCGCGCGACCCTCGCTTCGCCAATCGGCAGGCGATCAACGACGCCTTGCTGAAGACGGCCGATGAACTAACTCTGCCGGAACTCGCTGAGGGTTTCCTTAAATGGCAAGCCAATCCGAACCCGGCCCAGGGTCTGCACCGCCATGCCCGGCCCGACGGTTCCTGGCTCAGCCTTTTCAAACCAATCAAGGGGAATGGTGGCGATATCTGGTTGGGGGTAGCCGCCCCGGAAAGCGATTTTGTACCGGTGACCAGTCAAGACCTGCTCCTGCTCGGCTTGATTACCCTGTCTGCTCTAGCGCTCGGCATGACCGTGGCCATTCGTATCGCCAACCGTTTCGGCGAACCGCTGATTGCCTTGGCCGAGGACAGTTCCCGCATCGGCAGCCTGATGCTGGACAAACCAGTCCGTACACAAGCCCCGTGGCGCGAAGTCATTCAATTAGCCGCTGCACTGGAAAGTATGCGTCAGCATCTCGCTCATTTCCGCCAGGAATCGCTGGATGCCAAGCTCGGGCTGGAACAAAAGGTCGCCAGCCGGACACAGGCCCTACGCCAAAGCCAGGAAATTCTGCAGAAGCGAGAAGCCTTCTTCCGTGCCATTTTCGACAATGCAGCTGTCGGCATCGTCAGCCTCGATGCCAAACGCACACCGGCCCTCATCAATCCGGCCTTTGCCCGCTTTCTCAACCGGCCTATCGACGATCTGCTTGCCCATCCCGAAAACATCGTCCTGCCTACCGATGTGCTGGCACGCCTGAACGATCTACTCGCCCATTCCGACCAGGCCGGGCCGCAAAGCCTGCGCAACGAATTCGAATTTGTCGATCCAACCGGCCAGTCTCGCTGGGGCGATGTGCAGATCAGCACGATCCGTAATGCTGACGGCGAGTTGGATTCCCTGCTGATCACCGTCCTCGATGTCTCCGACCGCCGCGAAATCGAATTCGAGCTGATCCGCCAGTTTGCTTTCCTACAGGCACTGCTCGACACCATCCCCAATCCGATTTTCTACAAGGGTGCGAATACGCGCTTCCTCGGTTGCAACCAGGCTTACGAAGCATTCTTTGGCGTTAGCCGGCGCAATTTCATCGGCAAGCGCGTGCTCGATCTCGACTATCTGCCGGAGGATGCCCGTCAGGCGTATCAAGCCGAAGACGAACAAGTTATCGCCAACGGCAGCCGGGTCACCCGCGAGCTTCAATTGGCGGATGCCGATGGAAATCTCCGCGATACGCTGTATTCGGTAAGCGGCTTCAGGACGC
This sequence comes from Betaproteobacteria bacterium, assembly GCA_028868235.1. Classification (GTDB taxonomy): domain Bacteria; phylum Pseudomonadota; class Gammaproteobacteria; order Burkholderiales; family Rhodocyclaceae; genus Azonexus. The sequence continues at coordinate 1,587 of JAGWUW010000343.1, forward strand.
CGGACGGGCAGCCGGACGGCCTGATCGGTGTCATCGTTGATATCTCCGCCCTCAAACAGGCCGAGCGTGAAGCTGACCGAGCGCGGGCCATCGCCGAATCGGCCGCTGCCGCCAAGGCCGATTTCCTGGCCAATATGAGCCACGAAATCCGTACGCCGATGAATGCCATCATCGGCATGACCCACCTGGCCCTGCAAACCGACCTGACAGCACGCCAGAAAAATTATCTGAGCAAGGTGGACAATGCCGCCAAGAGCCTGCTCGGCATCATTAACGACATTCTCGACCTGTCAAAGATTGAGGCCGGCATGATGCATTTCGAGCATGCCCCGTTCAGTCTCGACGACACCCTGCGCCACCTCAGCGACATGTGTGCACTAAAGGCCCGCGAACGTGGGCTGGAACTCCTCTACGATATTGCGTCGGATGTTCCCGACCAGCTAATTGGTGATTCCCTCCGCCTTGGCCAGGTTCTACTCAACCTGGTCGGCAATGCCATCAAGTTCACCGAAGCCGGTGAAATCAAGGTCACCGTGAAGGTTCAGGCCAGGAGCGACGACAGCATAGAGCTCACCTTCGAAGTTATCGACAGCGGTATCGGCATGACTCCCGAGCAACAGGAAAAACTGTTCTCCGCGTTCACCCAAGCCGACACATCGACGACCCGCCGATACGGCGGAACCGGGCTAGGTCTGTCCATCTGCAAACGTATTGTCGACCTGCAGGGCGGCAGCATCGGCGTTAGCAGCCAGCCTGGAGTCGGCAGCCGCTTCACCTTCCATCTCCCCTTCGGCGTTTCGACTGTGCAGGAGCAGACGCAGCAGTGGATCGGTCTACCCAGCGATTTACGTGCCCTTGTCGTCGATGACAGCTTCGGTGCCTGTGAGGTCTTCCTGCATATGTTGAAGATGCTCAATATCACAGGCCAGGCGGTGACTAATGGCCCGGCAGCCCTTGCCCAGCTGTCTAGCGGCAACAGCTATGGGCTACTCATCGTCGATTGGAAAATGCCTGGCATGGATGGTGTCGAACTGATCAAACAAATCCAGCAGAGCCACCCCGAAACGATGATGGCCACCATCATGGCCACCGCCTACGATCACGATGAATTGCAGGCAGCACTCGGCGACAATAAGGTTGGCGCTATTCTCAGCAAGCCGGCCACTCCCTCGACACTGTTCGACAGCATCATGCTCGCGCTGCACCGCGATCCGGGTAACCGGAAGGTGCTGGAATTGCCGGCGACAGCCTTGTCCAGGCAATTTGCGGGGCGGCGCGTATTGCTCGTCGAGGATAACGAGGTAAATCGGGAACTGGCCGAGGAAATGCTGAGCAATATCGGCTTACGTGTAGACACGGCAGAAAACGGCAAACTCGCCGTGGAGAAGGTCGGGCAGCAAGCCTACGATCTGGTGCTAATGGACTGCCACATGCCGGTCATGGACGGCTACACAGCAACAGAGATAATCCGCCATCTTCCCGGCTTGGCCCAGCTACCCATCGTCGCGATGACCGCCAATGCGCTGTCCAGCGATCGAGAGCATTGTCTGGCAGCCGGTATGAACGACCATATCCCTAAACCCATCGACATCG
>JAGWUW010000344.1 GCA_028868235.1 Betaproteobacteria bacterium
TTTCAGCGACGGGAAGCGGTACGATATTCCACTTCACCCTTCCCCTCGAAGCCGCATGAGCAAGCCCCAAGCCTACCTGGTCGACGACGATGAAGCGATCCGCGATGCCCTTTCCTGGTTATTGAAATCGCGTGGCCTACCCAGCACCACCTACGATTCCGCCGAAAGCTTCCTCGCCGCATGGACCAAGGGGATGAGCGGCTGCGTCGTGCTCGACATGCGGATGACTGGCATGAGCGGCCTCGATTGCTTCGAGCAGCTTCAGACCAGGGAGTCGACCCTACCAGTGATATTCCTGACCGGTCACGGCGACGTGCCACTAGCCGTCGCCACGCTGAAAAAGGGAGCATTCGATTTCTTCGAAAAGCCGTTCAACGATAACGACCTGGTGACTCGCATCGAAGAAGCCATGGCCCTTGACGCCCACCAGCGCCTTACCAACGCCACCGTGGACTCCGTCAAGGCTCGCCTGTCCTGCCTGACCACGCGCGAACGGCAGATCATGGACCTGGTTCTGGCCGGCAAATTCAACAAGGTCATCGCCGACGAACTGAACATCAGCATGCGCACTGTCGAAGTCCATCGTGCCAACCTGTTCGACAAAATGCAGGTCAAGACTGCGGTCGAGCTGGCCAACCTGCTCAAAAGCAATAGCTGATGCTTCCCTAAGACATTTTTTTTCGCTAGCATCACGCCAACTTTCCTGACGCCGTCCCGGCGCAACCTATCCCATACCCCATCCCATGAGGCAACCATGAGCGAGCATATCCATTACGTCACCGACGACACCTTTGAAGCCGAAGTGCTGCAGTCGCAGCAGCCGGTTCTCGTCGACTACTGGGCAGAATGGTGCGGCCCCTGCAAGATGATTGCCCCGATCCTTGATGAAGTTGCCAACGAATACGCCGGCAAGCTCAAGGTCGCCAAGGTCAACATCGACGACAATCAGGCCACCCCGGCCAAGTACGGTATCCGCGGCATCCCGACCCTGATGATCTTCAAGAACGGTAATATCGAAGCCACCAAGGTTGGCGCATTGTCCAAGTCGCAACTTGCGGCCTTTATTGACAGCAACCTGTAATCTCCGTAGTCTCACGAACTGAAGGTGCCCTTTGCACCTTCAGGCAGACGCGACAGGCAAGCTGTCAGGCGTCCTTCTCCTCCCCCATAGCTTCTGTAATCTGCGCCCTGCCCTCCGGGTTCTCGCCCGTTCTTTAACCGGCGCCACACATTCCCACATGCAACTTTCCGAACTCAAGACATTACACGTCAGCAAACTGCTGGATATGGCCACCGAACTCGGCATCGAGAATGCCAACCGGATGCGCAAGCAGGAGCTAATCTATGCCATTCTCAAGGCCAAGGCCAAGAACGGTGACACCATTTACGGTGACGGCACGCTCGAAGTCCTGCCCGACGGCTACGGCTTCCTTCGATCAGCCGACACTTCCTACCTCGCCAATCCAGACGACATCTACGTTTCCCCGTCGCAAGTCCGCCGCTTCAACTTGCGTACCGGCGACACCATCGCTGGCGAGATTCGCACCCCGAAGGATGGCGAGCGCTACGTCGCACTGACCAAGCTCGACAGCATCAACGGCTTCCCTCCGGAAGCCAACAAGAACAAGATCATGTTCGAGAACCTGACGCCGCTACACCCGACGCGTCACCTGCGCCTCGAGCGTGAAATCAAGTCGGACGAAAATATCACCAGCCGTGTCATCGACATGATCGCGCCGATCGGCTGCGGCCAACGCGGCCTGCTGGTTGCCCCACCGAAGTCCGGCAAAACCGTGATGCTGCAGAATATCGCCCACGCCATCACTGCCAACCACCCAGAAGTCGTACTCATCGTACTATTGATCGACGAGCGTCCGGAAGAAGTGACCGAAATGACCCGTACCGTCAAGGGCGAGGTCGTCGCGTCGACCTTCGACGAACCGGCCACCCGCCACGTCGCGGTCGCCGAAATGGTCATCGAGAAGGCCAAGCGCCTGGTCGAGCACAAGAAGGATGTCGTCATCCTGCTCGATTCGATCACCCGCCTCGCCCGCGCCTACAACACCGTGCAGCCGGCTTCCGGCAAGGTGCTGACCGGCGGCGTCGACGCCAACGCCCTGCAGAAGCCGAAGCGCTTCTTCGGTGCTGCTCGCAACATCGAGGAAGGCGGCTCGCTGACCATCCTCGCCACTGCGTTGATCGATACCGGTTCGCGGATGGACGAAGTCATCTACGAAGAATTCAAGGGCACCGGCAACTCGGAAATCCACCTCGACCGCCGCATGGCCGAGAAACGGATGTACCCGGCGGTCAATGTCAACCGCTCCGGCACCCGCCGCGAGGAACTCCTGCTTAAGCCGGATGTCCTGCAGAAGATGTGGGTGCTGCGCAAGCTGTGCTATCCGATGGACGATCTCGAAGCGATGGAATTCCTGCTCGACAAGGTCAAATCGACCAAGGGCAATGCGGAGTTCTTCGACGCCATGCGTCGCGGTTAAGCCCGCCCAAGCAAATATGTTGCAAGCCCGCGTTTTTTCGAGGATAATCGCGGGCTTCCCAGATCGGCCACATCCGCCGGTCGCTCGCTTAAAGGATAAGAGATGAAAGCCGATACCCACCCGAATTACAAAGATGTCGCCGTGACCTGCTCCTGCGGCAATACCTTCACGACCAAGTCGACCATGGCCAAGGATGCCTTCCACATCGAAGTTTGCTCACTGTGCCATCCGTTCTATACTGGTAAGCAGAAGATCGTCGACACTGCCGGCCGCGTCGAGAAGTTCAATCAGAAGTTCGGCGCCATGCGCGGCAAGGCTGCAGCCTGATCGGCTTGATTTTCGCCGCCTCGAAAGGCAGCCTATGGGCTGCCTTTTTCATTTCCGGACAAGATGTCTGATTTCCTCGCCCTGATCCGTCGCGGCATTCGCCTACCTCCATCAGGCTGGATGCTCACCGGCATGCTGGCCTTTTACGTGCTAGCAGGCCTGTTCGGTCGCGACCCGTGGAAAGGGGAAGATGCCATCCACATCGGCACCGCCTGGCACATGTTGCACTATGGCGACTGGCTGTCGCCTGACTTGGCCGGCCGCCCCTTCAATGAACCGCCACTTTATTACTGGAGCGCCGCGCTGACCGGCAAGGCCTTCGGCTGGTTCCTGCCGCT
>JAGWUW010000345.1 GCA_028868235.1 Betaproteobacteria bacterium
GTCGTCTTCACCCTCAGCGTCGGGCAGGCAAGCAAGGGCCCGGTCCCCCACGCCCTGCTCGTCCTCGGCGCCGCCGCGCTCGTCTCGGCCCTGTTCGCCATCACCGCCCTGATGCCCTCCGTGAAGCCCCCCAGGGGCGAGGTCGCGGAGGCCGACAATGTCCTGTTCTTCGGCGTCTACGCCAGGCTCACCGAGGATGAGTTCGCCGCCCGCGTCATGCCGCTGCTCACCAGCGACGAGGCCATCTACCGCGCCATGCTGCGCGACATGCACCAGAACGGCCTCGTCCTCGCCCGCAAGAAATACCGCCTCCTCGGCTACGCCTACCGCTCGTTCCTGCTCGGCCTGGTGCTGACAGTGGTGGTCTTCGTGGCGGAGCGGGTGTGAGGCGCGATGCTCCGGCGCGACTGTGCCCGATAGCGGCGGGCCGGAACACGGCAACATTGCAGCCACCGTCCCATAATCGTCATTGCCCCCTGACGTCATGCCCTTCCCCGACGTCATGCCCTTCCCTGACGTCATGCCCTTCCCTGACGTCATGCCAGCGAAGGCTGGCATCTTCCGCCTCCAAGTGTAACAAAGCCTCCATGCGCCAAGGCGGATGGACCTGCATCCTCACCAACAAGCACCCTGCGCCCTCTGCATCGGCCTCACCAGCGGTCTGGCAGCGCGCATGATGCAGCACCGCTGCGGGAACCGGCGCAAGGCGTGGCAGCGCGACTGGAAAATCCGCTTGATCAAACGGGCCAACCCAGACTGGGACGACCTGTTCGAGCGCCTCGCCTGACCGCAAGAGATGCCGGCCTTCGCTGGCATGACGGTGTGGAGCAGAGGTCCGGTTTCCCCAACATTCCAGACGTTCGTAGTGCCGTGACTGACTTCCGGAAGCGGACTGTCCGGAAACATTGGTGTCCAGAGTGCTCCTGAATGTCCGGAAAGTTGGGATTGCCGACGCCGGTACAGCGGGCCTAGAAGATACCGATCGCGGGGTATCGAAAATGGAAATCTCTGATCAATCCATGATCTACCTTTACCCACTCGTCTGCGTCTTGATGGGGTTCTTCTTTGTTGCAGGTGCTCGAACAGGCACTGTCAGCAAGACGCTGCAACTGCCCGCCTACTCTCGGCGCGAGAATCCCGTCGGCTACTGGATTTCAATGACCTTCTACGCAGCTATGTTCGCACTCGCGGGATATGAAAGTATCCGCATTTTTTTGGGGGGGAGCCTCGCACTAGGGTCGCCATACGTCGGTTAGCCAAGCGTCCGCAATGTTGGCGGCACCGGAAAGGCCGCTTTGGCGGCAAGGTCGAGTTAGCGACCCCGTGCTCGCATTATTGCGCGGGCAAAAATCCATCCTGAGTAAATGCAGGAACCGAAGATGCTGACAGCCACCAGAGGAAAAGCAAATAACAAAGCAGTTTTACCGGAAAGTCCGGTAACAAAGCATGCGATAACGGCAATCGCAGCGGGAATTGCCCACGGCGTAGCCTGCCGCTGCATTTCGATCATGATCGTGGACAGGCTGCCGGTCGCTACCGCCGACTCCGCCCTTTCGACGATCTTCCGATGATAGTCGCGCAACATCAGACGCTCTTTCCACAGACCATGAATGTCTGCAACGTTGGCGTGACCGGAATGTCGGCAATGGCTGACCCGCAGGGGAAACGGGCTTTCCCAAAATGCCTGGGCTCAATGGCATCCGAGGCCCAACCAATAAGAGGCCCGGCGTGTATCGGATTACACTGGCGTGTGGCGGAGTGCCTGCATCAGCAGGTGAGGAAGCAGCCGTGGACATCGAAGCGGCATTTCGCGACAGTTACCCGCACGAAAATAACGTGAAGTGCCGGTTCGACGGGGCACGGCTATGGCTCATTGCCGAAAACGACCATGATCCCGAAGGGCTCAACCTCATGGACGAATTTTCGGATAACCTCTGCGCATTTGTAGGGGCGTTCGATGGCGACTTGGAACTGGTGAGCGTCGAAAGGATCGGCTGATCGTCCGCCATGTTGGCGATTCCGGGCCGGCAGGTTCCGCACACAAACCCAATTAAGCTGGCACATCAACGCGGTGACGCCGCCCGGGGGCAACGCGTCGCCCTCTTGTCAGGCCTACCCTCTCGTCAAGTCTATTGCGGCGTCAGGTCTGCCGCGGCTGGGCCAGTTCGGCCCGGGCGGCCGTCTCGGCCAGCCGCCGGTCGCGCGCCGCCGCAATCTCGCTTTCGCGGTTGGCCAGGCTCCGCCACGCCGCCCCGGCTTGTTCGTATTTCGCGCGCAGCATCGGCAGATCGCTTTCGCTGGCGGCGCGGGCGCAGGCCTCGGCCTGGCTGGCATAGAACTCGGTGGTGGCGGTCATGGCGTTCTCCCGGTTGCGGGCGGAGACCGTCCCCGCCAGATGCGGCAGGGCGATGTCAGCCGATAAGGGCCATCACCTCCGCGCGGAGTTCGGTCGGGGTCATCACCCCGGCCTGGCGCGCCCCCAGGGCGCGCCACAGATAGTCCGTGGGCGCGCTCGCGGCATGCGGGCGGCGCAAACGGGGCATGGTCGTCTTGGTATGCTTCTTCATTCAAATCCTCGGCGCACTCTGGCGCCGTCTTTCCTTGTCTATCAACGCCGTCGGGCGCCAGGCGGTCCCCCGCCGGGACCACGGTCCCGGTAGACGATGCGCCCTTTCTCGAGATCGTATGGGGTCATCTCGACGCGGACTCGATCGCCCACGACCGAGCGGATGCGAAACTTGCGCATCTTGCCCGCCGTGTAGGCGATGATCCGGTGGTTGTTCTCCAGGACGACGCCGAAGCGGCCGTCCGGGAGGATTTCGTCGATCTGGCCATCAAGGGTCATTAACTCCTCCTTGGCCATTTCGTTCAAACCAGCTGGAGGTTGACCGCGGACTGCTTGCCGCGACGATCGGTTTCCATATCGTAGCTTACGCGCTGGTCCTTGGTCAGGGTCGCCATACCCGAAGCTTCGACCGCGCTGATGTGCACGAAATTATCCGAGGCGCCGCCGTCGGGAGCGATGAAACCATAGCCCTTGTCGGGGCTGAAGAACTTGACTGTGCCGATGGGCATGAATGTTTTCCTTCACGAAAACAGGATTACCCGCCCGCGAACACCGCAGGCGGAGCTGGTAGCGTGAAATGGAAGAATTCGCCGG
>JAGWUW010000346.1 GCA_028868235.1 Betaproteobacteria bacterium
TGTTCTAATGTGAGCGACATGGGAGCCAAAGACTTTTTTGCAGTGCACAAAGTCTTAAAATGGAAAGCGTTATAAGGTATCATAAAAGTTTTCCCTACCGCACCCCCCCAACGCGGAGCTATAGATGTTTGGTTTCCTCAGCAAATACTTTTCAAACGACCTTGCCATCGACCTTGGCACGGCCAATACGCTCATTTACGTGCGCGGCCGCTCGATCGTTCTCGATGAACCTTCGGTCGTCGCCATCCGCCTCGAAGGCGGCCCCAACGCCAAAAAAACCATCCAGGCTGTCGGCAAGGAAGCCAAAGAGATGTTGGGCAAGGCCCCGGGCACAATTACCGTCATCCGTCCCATGAAGGACGGCGTGATCGCTGACTTCACCGTCACCGAGCAGATGCTCAAGCAGTTCATCAAAAAAGTGCACGACTCCAAGCTGTTCAGCCCGAGCCCGCGCATCATCATCTGCGTACCCTCCGGCTCGACCCAGGTCGAACGCCGTGCCATCCGCGAATCCGCCCTCGGCGCCGGTGCCAGCCAGGTGTACCTGATCGAGGAACCGATGGCTGCCGCCATTGGTGCTGGCCTGCCGGTGGCCGATGCGACGGGTTCGATGGTGGTCGACATTGGTGGCGGCACAACCGAAGTCGGCGTCATCTCGCTGGGAGGCATGGTCTATGCAGGCTCCGTGCGCGTCGGCGGTGACAAGCTGGACGAAGCAATCATCAATTACATCAGCCGCAACTACGGCATGATGATCGGCGAGAACACCGCCGAAAATATCAAGAAGAACATCGGTTCTGCCTTCCCGGGTGCCGAGGTTAAGGAAATGGAAGTCTCCGGCATCAACAAGGCCGAAGGCATCCCGCGCAAGTTCACGATTTCCTCCAACGAAATCCTCGAAGCGCTGACCGACCCGCTCAACCAAATCGTTTCCGCCGTCAAGTCGGCGCTGGAAAAGACCCCGCCCGAACTCGGCGCCGATATCGCTGAAAAGGGCATGGTGCTGACCGGCGGCGGCGCCCTGTTGCGTGACCTCGACCGTCTGCTGATGGAAGAAACCGGTCTGCCGGTAATCGTCGCCGACGAGCCTCTGACCTGCGTTGCCCGTGGCTGCGGCATGGCGCTGGAAAAGATGGACAAGCTGGGCAGCATCTTCGCTTCGGACTGAACCTTGACCGCTGCCAGGCAGGAGTGAGCGATGGCCGGCATTGATCACGCGCCACCACCGTTCTTCAAGCGAGGGCCAGCACCGCTGGCCCTTCTGACTTTCTACATCGCCGTTTCCTTGGCGATCTTTGTGGTCGACCTGCGTTTCAAGAGCCTGGAACTGTTGCGCCAGAGCATCGCCCTGATCGTCGACCCGGTGCAGCGGGTCGCCCAGACACCGGGCAGCTTGGTCGACTATGCGGCCAGCTACCTGCAGGGTATGCGTGCCATGCAACAGGAAAACCTGGAACTGAAGAATGCCCAACTGGCAACTGCCCCCAACCTGCAGCGCTTGGCACAGTTGGAAGTCGAAAACGAGCGCCTGCGAAAACTGCTCTCGGTCAAAGAACGCGAAAAAGCAAACGGTCAGGTTACGCAAATCCTGTACACCGCCCGCGACCCGTTCTCGCGCAAGGTTATCGTCGACAAGGGCCAGCAGGCGGGCATCATCGCTGGCCAGCCGGCCATCGACGAAGCCGGTGTAGTTGGCCAGGTCACCCGCGTTTTCCCGTTCTCAGCCGAAATTACATTAATTACCGATAAGGACCAGGTTGTTCCGGTCCAGGTGGTACGGACCGGACAACGCTCGATCGTCTTCGGCCTCGGCAACGGCCAGCTTGAACTCCGCTACATGCCGGCGAACGCTGATATCCAGCCCGGTGACGTGCTGGTTACTTCCGGCCTCGACGGCATCTATTTGGCCGGTTTCCCGGTTGCCAAGGTGGTGAATATCGAGCGCGACAGCGCCTATTCTTTCGCCCGCATCTTCTGCGTGCCGATTGCCGGTGTCGAGAATTTCGGCGAAGTGATGGTCCTGACGCCACGCCAGGCCCTGCCGGATCGCCCACCGGAAAGCGCCAGCCGCATGTCGGCCAATGATGGCCAGCGCGTCAAGAAAAAACGGATGGCCAAGAACTGATGCAGCCGACATTTACATCATCCCGTATCCTGCTGCCGGTCCGTCCGTGGTTCATCTTTCTGAGCCTGATCACCGCTGTCGTGCTCAACTTCCTACCGACCTCGCACTGGCCCGGCATGCCTGACTGGGCTGCCTTGGTGCTATGTTTCTGGAGCGTACGCGAATTCCGCCGGGTCGGTATGGGCTGGGGCTTTATCCTCGGCCTTCTGATGGACGTGGCCGACGGTGCGGTGCTCGGCCAACATTGCTTTGCCTACGTGCTGCTCGCTTATACCGCCTCATCGCTATCGCGGCGCATCCTGTGGTTCCCCCTCGCCCAGCAGGCTTTGCAGATCATGCCGCTGCTCATTGGCACCCAGGTCCTGCAGGCCTTGATGCGTCTGGCCGTTGGCGCCGACTTCCCCGGCTGGGGCTATTTTGTCGGCCCCTTCGTGGCCACGCTGCTGTGGATTCCAGCCACTTTCATCCTGCTTCTGCCGCAATACCGGCCGGTCGAGCAGGATCCGAACCGTCCGATCTGAGGCTGGCCGTTCGTGGGTGACTTCAACAATCCGGAAGCCGACCTCGATCGGTTCCGTTTCCGGCTCGGTTTCGCTGCCGTTTCCGTCCTGATCTGCTTCGGCATCCTGATCGGCCGCTTCGTCTGGCTGCAAGTGATGCAACACGAGTTCTACCAGACGCGCGCTGAAGATAACCGTATCGCCCTGATCCCCATCGTACCGAACCGGGGGGTCATCACCGATCGTAACGGCATCGTATTAGCCCATAACTACTCTGCGTTCACGCTCGAAATCACGCCATCGCAGGCGGGTAATCTCGACGAGACCATTGATGCCCTAGCCGAGATCATTGACATCCAGCCCAAGGACCGCAAGCGCTTCAAACGCCTGATGGATGAGGCCAAGAACTTCGAATCCATCCCGATCCGTACCCGCTTGACCGATACGGAAGTCGCCAAATTCTCGGCTCACCGTTATCGCTTCCCCGGCGTCGAAGTGAAGGCTCGGCTTTTCCGGCAGTACCCACTCGGCCCG
>JAGWUW010000347.1 GCA_028868235.1 Betaproteobacteria bacterium
ACGGGCGCAAGCGGGCGCCAGGTGATGTCGAAGCCTTCGACCGGCTTCTGGACGTACATCGCTGAGATCAGCCGCGCGGCGCTTTCCTGGTCCGACAGACCGGCAGGCCAGCGTTCGCCAACGGCTGCGGGATGCTCTGTGTCGGCGTTGGCGACAAAGACCTGTTTGGCTTCGCCGCCTGCTACGGCACAGACGAACTTGTAGACGAAGCCCTTCTTGGTCGTGCCGAAAAATGAAATCGACGGCCGCGAAAAACCGCTGCCGACCGAGAGGTAGATGTCACCCCTCAGCGGCTCGTTCACCACCTGAAAGTCCTCGGCGGCGCTGCCTGTCTGGATCTTGGATACCGAGGCGAACTGGTCGTCCTTGAGCGTGATCCGGGTCAGGTCCTTGAGCGACGCATCGCAGCGGACCGTGCCATTGTCGGCGGCGAGCACGTTCTGATCGGCAAAGGCTGGCTCAGCGATGCCTGCGAGGCCAAGCCCGACGAGTGCCGCGGCGAGGATACGCTCACGCCGCCGCACGCGGGAGGCGCACGCCGTCCCCGCGGCCAATTCCAGCCATGCCATGCGGTTCTGTTCCTGTGATGGGGTGCCGGTCATTTCGCCGGTTCCGCCGGCTTTGTGACCATGCCGAAGCCTTTGAGCTTCAGGGAAACACCGTTGTAGGCCCAGGTGAAACGGAACACCCGGTGCTCGTTCGTCACTTCCTTGGACGCGACGACGGTGTGGACGATGCCGCCGACCTGGCTCTGGAGGTGAACCGGGTCCACCTGCATCATGTCGGGCGTGAAAAACTGGGTGATCTGCGAGCCTTGCTGCTCGGCCACGATCTTCATCAGGTCTTTCTTGACCTGGCCGCGGGCGGGTTCGTCGGTGAACTCGAGGATCGAGTTCATCCACCAGGTCAGCGTTTCAGGTGACCGGTTGAGAGCGACCGCGGCCACATCGCGCGTGACCATCTCGAGATATTCGGGTGCCACTGCTGCACTCGACAGCGTCACCGGTGCGCGCAGGGTAGGAACGAGGACCACTTCGCGGTCGCGCTTCTGGGCAACGACGAAGGTGCCGACCAGCAGGACGCCGAGGACGAGCGAAGCGACGGCAAGGACGTTGCGTTGGCGCAGCACGCGCTGCGCGCTGGCATGAGCGAGATCGAGATCCATCGTCAGCCCGCCAGAACGCGAAGATGTGACGGCGGGAACGCTTTCAGGCCGAAGAACTCACCGGGAAGATGCCAATATCCAAAGTGGAGGATCCAGGACATCGACCGGCCAGCTCGAAGCTTGCGATAACCGAACCAGGCCGCGGTTGAGACAATCAGCCCGATCACGATATGCTGGGCCAGGACACCCCAGATGAAGGGGATGACCATCACCAGGAATTCGTCGAGCGTCCAGAAGCCGATCAACTCGGGGTCATCCAGATGCTTGGGAATGGCATATCGATCCATCGTGGCCCGCCGTCACATGAGGTTTTGGGGGAGGGTGAGCCCGGTCCGGCCTCCAGGGGGCAGGTGGCCGGCCGGGCTTCTTGTCAGATGGTCGCCGTCACCATGGCGGTGACGATGGGAACACCGGTGCCCGCCGCAACGCCGGTGCCGACCGGTACGGCAACCTGGCCGAGCGAGAAGCGGCCCGAAGCGAGCCCGACGATACCGCCGGCGAGGCTGAGCACGGTGATCACCTTGCCGCCCGAACCCGAAAGGAAGTTCGTGAACTGGGTGAGCGCGGTGCCGAACGTGGTGTCGGTGCCGGCATAGGCCGCGGGTGCCACCAGCACCGCTGCCACGACGGCCGGCACAAGGTAGGCGAGGAGCGATGCGCGGGCGCGCGCATCGGGTGACGCAGTCGACATGGGGATGTCCTTTCAGGCTTGAATGGCGACCCGAGCGGTTGCCGATGCCGAAAATCCCCTCGCGCAGTTGAATCCGGCAAGTTGCCGACCGCCGATGAAAGAAAAAATTCTCCCGGAAACCTTAGAAAATGGCGGGTGTTACCCGATTCGGCCCACTGACGGGCGGTGAGCGCCCTGGTGTGGGCGCTTAGAGGCATGTCGTGGGCGCTATGCGCCCCTCAGTGGGCGCTTAGCGCCCATGATGGGGCGGTAACGGGCACGCTGAACCGATTGGCTAGGGCGCGATGCGGTGACTGATTCGGTCGTAAAATATTCTGAACCCGCACCGGCGCAGGTGGCCCAGCGCGTTCGCATGAACCCCGCCACGTTCCGAGCCATGAGTCTGGCATTGTTCAATCTCTCGGTGCGTGAGCTGCAAACCTGTTCGCCGCGACGCCTGCTGACCCATGTCCTTAGCGATCCGCAGCGATCGTTATTCAAACTGAATATCAATGATTTGGATGAGGTTTGTAAACTTGAATCGCTTGCGGGCACCGTCCGAGTAAACATTCGGCTCGATTCCAGCGTCAATGATTGTCTGCGGGAATTTCGCGAGCACGCGGAAGGGCAACTTGGCCGGTCGGTTAGTGTGCTCGAAGCGATCAATGCTTGTATTTACGTCATCAATCGAGACTGAGATTTGCCCGTAAATTGGAGCGAGATGCACTTGACATCGGCTCCCTGCTCATCACGGAATTGCCCTACGCGGAAGCGCGGCGAGGGACCGTATGTGCGCAGACCTGACGAACGAACCTGAACATCATACTATAGTATCCGAACAGTGCGAAACTTATGAAATTCTGGAAGAAATGGATCCTCGCACCGATGCCTTCCTGGCCCTGATCAGACAGCATGTCAGTCAGGAAACCCGATCGATGTCCGACCTGGCCGAGGTCCTGGGAATCAGCCGCCGTCAGTTGGGCAGAATGCTCAATGGGCTTCGTCCGCTGCGTGTTGCAGAACTGGAAGCGTTGACCGACCTGCTGGGCATCGACCGGGCGCGGGCGCGCGTTGCCATCGAATTGATCGGTGATTGGCAGGCCTACGACGATCCGGGCCTCGGCGTCATGATGCGCTTGCTCGAGCCAGTGGTCACGAGGCTGCGCGACCGGGCCGAAGTTCCGGTTCAGCCTTTGACCAAGCCCGCCCAAGAGCGGCTATCCATCTGGATTGCCGATACGATCCTGACCAATGATGGGCAGATCCGGAACCGGCAGGAAGCGTTCATGAAATTGCCAGATATCTAGGCCCGCAAGGGGCCG
>JAGWUW010000348.1 GCA_028868235.1 Betaproteobacteria bacterium
TAGGGTGCCGGTGGACAGCGGTACGGAGCCGGCGGAATAGTCATCAGCAGATCGCCCCCTTTGAAGTTGCCGAGGCGCTGCTTGAGCGCCGGCAAATCGGTGGCGGTAAGCATGGCCCCGGAGTAGCGCTGGCGCAAGCTGGCAGCCACCTTGGTATCATCCACCTGCCAGGCTGCCCAGTCTTCCCGTATGCCGGGCGACAGGACCAACCAGTCGTACGGCAAGGGGCCTGCGCTACTCGCTACGCTACGCTGCCCCCGATCGATACCCGCAACCTCTGCCTGCACAAAACGATAGCCAAAGCGCCGGGCCAGCATCGGGTAATCGTACCGCACCCAGTCTGCTGCGTCGGGCTCGACCAGCCAGCGATTGCTCAGAGCGAAAGACAGGAAAGCCGGCTGGCGATCAACCAGGGTCACCTCCAGTTCTGGAGCCAGTTGCCGCAAGTGGCGGGCGGCTGCCAGGCCGCCCCACCCACCGCCGACAATGACAACACGCTGATTGGCGGCAAATGCCGGGGAAAACAGGGGCAAGAGTCCTGCGGAGATCAGAAATTGGCGACGATCAATCATTGGTAGCGTAAGGCCTCGATAGGGTCCAGGCGGGCCGCTTTTTGCGCCGGATACCAGCCGAAAAATATGCCGACACCGGCGGCTACGGCAAAGGCGATCAACGCCGAACTGCCAGAGATAACGATAACCATGCCGGTAAAGGCGTTGACCGCCAACGCGATACCGAGACCAAGCACCAGGCCGAGCAGGCAGCCGGCAAAGGAGATCATCACAGCCTCCAACAAGAATTGACTCAGAATGTCCCGCTGACGGGCCCCGATAGCCATGCGGATGCCGATTTCCCGCGTGCGCTCGGTAACCGACACCAGCATGATGTTCATGATGCCGATACCGCCGACCAGCAGCGAAATCGAGGCAATGGCACCGAGCAGGATGGACATGGTACGCGTCGTTTCCGCTTCCGATTCGGCCGCTGCCGACAGGTTGCGCATGAAGAAATCATCCGGCATGCCTTCGCGCAAGCGGTGACGCTGGCGGAGCAGCGAAGTCACGCTGTCCATCGTGCGCTGCATGCTGTCGGCTGAATCAGCTTGGACCATGATCATACGCACCGAACCCAGGAAGGGCGTACCGAAAACCTTGCGCTGAGCCGTACTCAACGGAATGATCACTGTATCGTCCTGATCGCGGCCATCGAGGTTCTGCCCCTTGCTACCGAGCACGCCAATGACGATGAACGGGTTCTGCTGGATACGCATGGTCTTGCCGATCGGATCATCATCACCGAACAGGTTTTCCGCCACCGTCTTGCCGATGATCGCCACGCGTGTCGCCGAGCGCACGTCGGAATCGCCGAAGCCGGCACCGTTGACGATGTTCCAGGCTCGTGCATCGAGATAGGCTGGTGTCGTACCGATGACCTGGGTGCTCCAGTTCTGCGAACCATAGACCAGCTGCCGCGTTCCCTGGTGGGTCGGAGCGACGTTGACTACGCCGTCAAGTTCACTGATGGCATCGGCATCGGCAACGTTCAGCGTCGGTGCGCCGGCCGAGCCGCTGCGCACGCCGGCTGTAGTGAAGGAACCGGAAAGCACGATGAACAAATTGGAACCCATTGTGCTGATGGTCTGCTGGACTGCGTACTGCGCGCCCTGCCCGATGGCCATCATGATCACCACGGCGCCGACACCGATCACCATCCCGAGCATGGTCAGCGCCGTACGCAAGCGATTGGCACCCATCGCCAGCCAAGCTTCGCCAAGCATCGGATGAATCATGCTGCCCCCCCCGTCAGTACGTCACTGACGATCTGCCCGTCGCGGAAGCGCACCTGGCGCTTGCAGTGGGCCGCAATATCCGGCTCGTGGGTCACCAACACGATCGTGATGCCCTCGCCGTTGAGTTCCTCGAACAGGCGCATGATTTCCTCGCTGGTGTGGCTGTCGAGGTTGCCAGTCGGCTCGTCTGCCAGGATCAGACGCGGTTCGTTGACCAGCGCCCGGGCAATCGCCACACGCTGCTGCTGACCGCCGGAAATGCGGTTAGGCAAAGAATCCGCATAGCTACCAAGACCAACTTTGGTGAGCAGTTCACGGGCCTTTTCGCGCCGCGTCTCTCGATCGATGCCGGCATAGACCAGCGGTAGTGCCACATTATCTTGCAGACTCATGCGCGGCAACAGGTTGAAACCTTGAAATACGAATCCCAGCGTACGATTACGCAGCAGTGCCAGTGCATCCTTGTCCATGTGTGCGACATTTTCACCGGTCAGAAAATAATCACCGACAGTCGGTGTATCGAGGCAGCCGAGCAGGTTCATGAAGGTCGACTTGCCCGAGCCGGAAGGCCCCATGATGGCAATGAACTCCCCCGCCCGGACATCGAGGTCCACCCCCTTCAATGCCGGAAACAAGCCCGCCGCCGTTTCGTAGGACTTGCCCAAACCCATGACCCGAATAACCGCCTCGGCCATTAGAACATCCGCATGCCAACGGAAGACGGCTTCTTGTCAGACGACGCATTTTCGCCAGTGACAACACGATCCCCTTCCTTCAGGTCGCCGCTGACAATTTCGGTATTCCGATTGTCGGTAATACCGATCTGCACGGAAACTGGTTTGATTTCGCTCCCGGCCAGCACATAGACCGTGCCGCTTTGGCTATCGCGCTTCTTACCTTTACCCGGGCCAAGCGCAGCTCCTGCAGGAGCGCCCTGCCCCATGCCATTCTGGCCACCTGTCTCGCCCGTGCCACCCTCCTTCTTGCCGCTAGTCTCCGTTGGTTTGAAACGCAGCGCGGCATTGGGCACCAGCAGGGCTGCCGACCGCTTCTGTACGCCAATGCTGACATAGGCAGTCATTCCCGGCAGCAGGATCAGTTCCGGATTATCGACATTGATGCGCACGTTGTAGGTAACGACGTTCTGCTGGTTGCTCGGATTGAGGCGAATCTGCTGCACGACGCCCTGAAAACTCCGGTTCGGGAAAGCATCGACAGTGAAGCGCACCGGCATGCCCTCCTTGATGTTGCCAATATCGGCCTCGGCAAAGCTGGTATCTATCGCCATTTTGGCCAAGTCCTGCGCAATCTGGATCAGCGTCGGGGTCTGGAAGCTGGCCGCCACGGTCTGCCCGATATCGACCAG
>JAGWUW010000349.1 GCA_028868235.1 Betaproteobacteria bacterium
CATCCTTAACCGACAAAATGCTGGGCAGCAGGCGATCCTCGACACAGCTCTCGAGCCGTTTCATTTCGAGACATGCCAGATCTTCGCCGCGTAAATCGAGTACGACAACTATGAAAATAGGGCCAGGGTGAAAAACACCAGGAACAGTAAGGCGAAGAGCATCGCCAGCACATGCCGAGGCATAATGCCGATCGCGCCACCTTATGATGGTGCGAACCCAGAATGATCTGAACGGACCCCCCCATGTACAAAGGGCCAGAGCAATACCTCGACAGCGATGCGGCAGCGAGCCGGATCATGGCGCACGCGCGCCTGCTGCAAAAACTCTCGCGCCGCTTCGAAGCGATAGCCCCTACCGGGCTACGCCACGCTGCACGTGTCGCCAATTACAAGTCGGGAAAAATTGTTATCCACACCGATAACGGCGCGGTTGCCGCAAAAATTCGCCAGATGAGCCAACGTTTGTGCGACGACTTATCCAAGGGGGGGACGCCGTGCAGTGACATGGAAGTCAAAGTGCAGCCCCGTCAAATTCCTTACCAATCAACGACCGCAACCGTGAAACCACTCTCTAGCACGGCTTTTGGCATGTTGCAGTCGACTGCGGAAAGCTTGCCCAAAGGGCCGCTGCGAGATGCCCTGGACAAGCTGCTGGAACGGGCTGCTAGAACGGAATGATGGCTAGGCGCTCGACGAACATCAGCGCAAAAATCAGCAGGGCGAAAACGACTGCATAGCGGAACAGCCGCCAGCTGAAGGCCAGATAATTGCGGTTAGCGGTAAAAACATAGACCATCAGGCTGGTGCCGATGGCAATCACGACCACGACTGCCAGCAGACGCAGCAGCCACATGGTTGCTTAGGCGGCTTGGGCCAGCCAGCGGGTAACGCCGCTCGGCGCCTGTGCGGCTTCGTCGAAGGTGGCGAACTCCCAGGCATCCTGCTGCTCAAGTAGGGCACGCGCCAGTTGGTTGTTCAGGGCATGGCCGCCCTTGTGCGAAGAATAAGCGGCAAGCAGCGGATGACCGAGCAGATAGAGGTCGCCAACGGCATCGAGAATCTTGTGCTTTACGAATTCGTCGCCATAACGAAGGCCGTCCTGATTCAGCACCCGGAATTCGTCTAGGACGATGGCGTTTTCCAGGCCGCCGCCCAGCGCCAGGCCATTTTCGCGCAAATACTCGACCTCCTGCATGAAGCCGAAGGTACGCGCACGCGACACTTCGCGGACGTAGGACTGCTCGGCGAAATCGATCTCGGCCTTCTGGGCCGACTTGTCGATAGCCGGATGATTGAAAACGATGGAAAAGGCTAACTTGTAACCGTCGTAGGGCACAAAGCGCGCCCACTTGTCACCATCCTTGACCTCAATGGGTCGGATGACGCGAATGAATTTTTTGGCCGCATTCTGTTCCTCGATACCAGCGGACTGGATCAGGAAGACGAACGGCGCTGCCGAACCGTCGAGAATAGGCACTTCCGGCGCATCCAAGTCGATCCAGGCGTTGTCGATGCCCAGCCCGGCTAGAGCCGACATCAAGTGTTCGATAGTACCTACCTTCACCCCGTCTTTTTCGAGACAGGAGCACATGCGCGTATCGCCGACCATGAAGGCCTTGGCCGGAATGTCGAGCGGCTCGGGCAGGTCGACACGACGAAAGACGATGCCGGTATCCGGAGCTGCCGGGCGCAGGGTCATGTTGACCTTGACGCCGCCGTGCAGGCCGACACCTGAGGCGCGAATAACCGTCTTGAGCGTGCGTTGCTTGAGCATGCTAAGTGCTTGAATGATTGGGGAAGGTGACGGATTGTAACACAAGCCGTCACCACCCTTTTTCAGAGAAAGGTTTTGTTACGCTTTAATCCGCCTGTTTACGCAGGAAAGCCGGGATGTCGTAACGGTCAACGCCACTATTGGCCAGGGCTTCTACGGTAACGTTGCGTTTACGCACCACGGCCGGAACGTCGGCGATCTGGTTGTAATCGATAGCCGGACCATTGCTGAAAGCGACGGCGTCGTGCGTGCCGGTGGCCTGAGCCTGGACCAGCACCGGCTGGGTGAACACTTCCGGCTTGCTGCGCACGGCGGCGGCTGCCTGACCGAGACCGGTAGCGACCACGGTGACGCGCAGGGCATCGCCCATCAGCTCGTCGTAAACCGCGCCGAAGATGATGTGCGCGTCTTCGGCAGCGAAGGCCTTGACAGTGTTCATCACTTCGTTGACTTCCTTCATCTTCAGGTTGCCCTTGGCAGCGGTGATGTTCACCAGCACGCCCTTGGCGCCGGACAAATTGACGCCTTCGAGGAGCGGCGAAGCGACAGCCTGCTCGGCGGCGATGCGGGCGCGGTCGATGCCAGCTGCGGCAGCGGAGCCCATCATGGCGCGGCCCATTTCACCCATCACGGTACGCACGTCTTCGAAGTCGACGTTGACCAGGCCGGGGTAGGTAATGATTTCGGCGATGCCGCCGACGGCGTTCTTCAGCACGTCGTCAGCCGCCTTGAAACAATCGTCGACATCGGCATCGTCACCCATGACTTCCATCAGCTTGTCATTCAGAATGACGATCAGCGAATCGACGTGCTTGGAAAATTCAGCGATCCCAGCTTCTGCCGCCTTCATGCGCTTGCCGCCTTCGAAGCTGAACGGCTTGGTGACCACGCCGACGGTCAGGATGCCCATTTCGCGTGCGATTTCAGCAACCACTGGGGCGGCACCGGTACCAGTACCCCCGCCCATGCCGGCGGTGATGAAGGCCATGTGGGCGCCTTCCAGCGAAGCACGGATTTCGTCACGATGCGCCTGGGCGGCTTCCTGGCCCTTTTCCGGCTTGGCACCGGCACCGAGGCCGCTCTTACCCAGGGACAGCTTGCTCGCTGCCGCATTGCGGCCCAGGGCTTGCGCATCGGTATTGGCGGCGATGAATTCAACACCGTTCACACCTTCGTTGATCATGTGCTCGATGGCATTGCCGCCGGCACCACCGACGCCGAACACTTTGATAATGGTGCCCACTTCCTCGTCCTTCTCGATGATCTCAAACATAACTACCTCCTCTGAAAAAACCGTTTAAATTCCAATCAAAAGTTCTTAACGAACCAGTCTTTCATGCTGGAAAAGACATCCTTGATGCCCTGCTTTTCCTGAATCTT
>JAGWUW010000350.1 GCA_028868235.1 Betaproteobacteria bacterium
CCGCCAGCCGGCCATCGCGTTCGACCACGAAAAAGGCCCACGGTGCACAATCGACCACCGTCGGCATGCCGTCACGGTCAGTTGCCAGTTCCTGCCCATCCCCCTTGATTGGCTGCCAATGCAGCGAATCGTCCGACCAGACAATATCGCCCAAATGTGCCGCGCCACCCGGCATGCGTACCGCACAATCGGGGCCGCTTCCTACTTGGTTAGAGCCCGGCTCCAGCCAATGTAAGCCGATCAATCCGATCCAGCTATCTGGCGTGGAAAGCTCCTTTTCACGCAACTCACGCCACCGATGCCATGCCTGATGTCTGCTGTTTTCCATGCCGTTTGTTCCTTTCATCCGCTCAAGCGCCATGCGGTATGATTAATTCGTCAGCAATCCGCTGTTTGCACTGCTCCATCATGCCTGAAACATTTAACCACCCCACCGAGCGCTAGGAGTAGCAATATGAGCACACTAGAAAACATCATACGGAACAGCCGAAAACTCCCCTTCCCCGCTGAGACTATCTACAACGCCTTTGCCTCTCAGGAGATGCTCGTAAGGTGGTGGGGCCCGGATGGTTTCACTAATACCTTTGAAGTCTTCGAGTTCAAGCCCGGTGGCCAATGGAAGTTCATGATGCACGGGCCGGAGGGCAAAAACTACCCGAACGAAAGCATCTTCGTAGCATTAGAAGAAGGGCAAAAAATCGTGATCCGGCATAACGTTACGCCGTATTTCACGCTCACGGTAATGCTGACGCCAGTGGCCGGAGGAACGCAATTGACCTGGGAACAAGTCTTCGATGAAGCGCCGGTGGCGCAGGCGATCAAGCACATCGTGGAGCCGGCCAACGAGCAGAATCTAGACCGTCTCACGGCCGTTTTGCAGCAGACGGTATAGTACCCCTGTCGAGTTTTACTAAAGTTATTCCAGCGAGCCAACATTAGCAGCTGACTTCTCTGAACCAGATACACTTTGGCCGCCAACACAATGAATGGAGAGTCCAATGAAAAAAATCCTGATTGCTTCGCTGCTTGCTAGCGCACCGCTGTTTGCTAGTGCGGCCGACATCAACGTGAATCTTGGCAATGTCCGTATCGATGCCCCGGGTGTCAGCGTTACCTTCGGCAGCCGCGATACCCGTGGCTATTACTGGGATGGTTATGAATACCGAGACCCGGACTACTGGCATCGGCATGACGGTCCACGCGGCGAGCGCTACTACACAGGCCGCCGCGACAATGGCGTACCCCATCAGGATGGCGATCACTGCCCTCCGGGACAGGCCAAGAAGGGGCGCTGCTGATCACATCTCAGCTACCAAAGACAAAGGGCGATGTCACGGCATCGCCCTTTGTCTTCCATTAAGATCGATCAGCCCTTGTTGAAACGCATGATGCCATTTTCGCAACTGACGTTGATCGTGTCCTTGGCCGCAAAGCGGCCCTCCAGAATAGCCTTGGCCAGGGGATTTTCAAGCTGCTGCTGAATGGCCCGCTTCAGTGGCCGTGCCCCAAAGACGGGATCGAAACCAGCCTGCGCCAATTCCGCCAAGGCGCTGTCGTCGACAGCAATCCCCATTTCCAGCTGGGCCAGCCGCTTTTCCAGATAGCCAAGTTGTATTTTTGCGATGCCGGCGATGTGCTTTTCGTCGAGCGCATGGAAAACGACCACCTCGTCGATGCGGTTGATAAATTCCGGCCGGAAATAGGTCTTCACCTCGGCCATTACCGCAACCTTGATTACACCGTAGTCGTCACCTGACATCTGCTGGATCATCTGGCTGCCTAGGTTGGAGGTCATGACAATCACTGTGTTTTTGAAATCCACAGTGCGGCCCTGACCGTCCGTCATCCGGCCGTCGTCCAGGACCTGCAGCAGCACGTTGAAGACATCGGGATGTGCCTTTTCGACCTCGTCAAGCAGGATCACGCTGTAAGGTTTGCGGCGCACCGCCTCTGTCAGGTAGCCGCCTTCCTCGTAACCAACATAACCCGGAGGGGCACCGATCAGGCGAGCGACTGAGTGCTTCTCCATAAATTCGCTCATGTCGATGCGGATCAGGTGTTCTTCCGAATCGAACATGAATTCGGCCAGCGCCTTGCACAACTCGGTCTTGCCGACACCGGTCGGCCCCAGGAAAAGGAAGGAACCATACGGGCGATTGGGGTCGGCCAAGCCTGCTCGCGAACGACGGATAGCATCGGCGACTAGCCGTACCGCCTCGTCCTGCCCGACGACACGGTCGTGCAGTTTTTCCTCCATATGAAGCAGCTTGTCGCGCTCACCACGCATCATCTTGCTAACCGGAATACCGGTGGCGCGTGAAACGACCTCGGCAATTTCCTCGGCGCCAACCTGGGTGCGCAGCAGCTTGTTTTTCTGCTGCTCGCCTTCGCCGGCCGCTTCGGCTGACTTCAACTGGGCCTCGAGTTGTGGCAGCTTGCCGTATTGCAACTCGGCCACCTTCTCCAGTTTGCCTTCGCGTTGCAGCTTGGCGATATCTGCCTTGAGGTGATCGATCTGTTCTTTAATCTGGGCGGAACCGAGCACCGCAGATTTTTCAGCCTTCCAGATTTCCTCGAGATCGGAATATTCCTTGGTCAGGCGTGTAATTTCATCCTCAATCAGGCTGAGGCGCTTCCGTGAGGCTTCATCCTTCTCCTTTTTAACGGCCTCGCGCTCAATCTTCAACTGGATGATGCGGCGATCGAGCTTGTCCATCGACTCTGGCTTGGAATCGATTTCCATCTTGATCCGCGCCGCAGCCTCGTCGATCAAGTCGATCGCCTTGTCCGGCAGGAAGCGGTCGGTAATATAGCGGTGCGACAGCTCGGCGGCGGCGACGATGGCCGGATCGGTGATGTCGACACCATGGTGCAGTTCGTATTTCTCCTGTAGACCGCGCAGGATGGCGATGGTGGATTCGACGCTCGGCTCATCGACCAGCACTTTCTGGAAGCGGCGCTCAAGCGCGGCATCCTTCTCGATGTACTTGCGGTATTCGTCCAGCGTCGTGGCGCCGATACAGTGCAACTCGCCACGTGCCAGCGCCGGCTTCAGCATGTTGCCGGCATCGATGGCTCCCTCGGCCTTGCCGGCGCCGACCATGGTGTGGATCTCGTCGATGAAGAGGATGATGCGGCCCTCGTCCTTG
>JAGWUW010000351.1 GCA_028868235.1 Betaproteobacteria bacterium
CTGTGGCTGTGCTGATCTGGAATGGCAGCTCATGTCTGGCAATGGCCGCATTGTCAGCTGGAGCACTTTCGAGCGTGACTATTACGCGGGACAGTTCCCGATGCCCTGGACAAACCTCCTCGTCGAACTGGAAGAAGGTCCTTGGTTCCTCAGCGAGCCACATCGTCTTGCCGCGCAAGACATCGAATTCGGCATGCCGGTGCGCCTTGTTTTCCTTCAATGCGAGGACAGCTCCGGTCCTTTTGCGCTTCCGGTTTTCGCCCCCTCCGGAGAGGAACAGGAGCAACTCCGATGACGGCAGCTGGACCGGAAAACGGCATGGCCGAATGGATCAGCCTAACCCATGAAGCACCCGTTGATCCAGCACGGCGGATCATCGATGCGCATCATCACCTATGGGCAGAAGGGCACAGGAAAAATCCCAACACCTATAGCGGCGGCAATGAGCCGGCTTACCTGCCTGCCAATCTCCATGCCGACATAGGCAAGCACAATGTAATCGGCAGCGTCTTTGTCGAATGCGGTGTCGCCTATCGCAGCGATGGACCGGACCATCTTCGCGCAGTTGGCGAGACTGAATTTGTCGCAGAGCAGGCGCGACTGGCCGGAGGCAAGGGACCGCCGATCCTTGGCATAGTCGCCGATGCAGATATCGCCAGAACCGACGTGCTTGAAGAAGTACTAGATGCGCATGTTGCAGCCGGTAGTGGACTGTTCGTTGGCATTCGCCAGATGCCGGTCGGCTATGGCCGTCCGATGCGCGATTTACTGGCGGAACCGGAATTTCGCGACGGGATCGCCATGCTTGGCGCACGCGGATTCACGTTTGATGCCATGCTCGGCTACTCCCAGCTAAAGCAGCTTGCCGAATTTGCTCCCAAGGTCGCGCAGACGACGCTGATCGTGGACCATCTGGGCGCACCGAACCTGCGTCCCGGCGGCCCCGAACGCGACGCCGTGACCGCTGAATGGAAGGAAGGCATCCGCGCGCTCATGCCGCATGGCAATGTCGTGCTCAAGATCGGCGGTATCGGCATGGAGCGTGCTTTCGGCATGAACTGGTCACAGCAGGAACGCCCCCCCAATTCAGACACGGTTGTGGAGCGCTGGCAGGATGAAATTCGCTTCTGTATCGACACCCTTGGTCCGGATCGCTGCATGTTCGAATCGAACTATCCGGTTGATCGACTGGCGCTGGGCTACACGGTGATGTGGAATGCCTTCCAGAAGATCGCCGCACGATACAGTGATGCCGAACAGGATGCCTTGTTCTCTGGCACGGCCTGCAATGCCTACAACCTGAGGGTAGATGGCAATGGCGATTGAACCGATCCAAAGACAGGCCCTGCGCCCCGAAGGAATCCGCTCGCGGCCGGTTAAAATGGACCGCGTCTTCGCCGATCCCGAGGCCGTGCTGGACGAGATTCGCAGCATGGCACCATTTTCGACGATCGGCAGTCAATTCGCCGGGCCGGAAGTAAATGAAGTGCCCAACTGGTTCATGGCGAGCCTCACCGAAAGTCCGGTCTTTCACGATCCGGTGTGGATTCCGGCGGCGTGCGAAGCATTCGGGGCCAAGATCGTCCGCCCACTGCGTTGTGCGCTCAATCTCAATCCGCCCGCTCCCGGCAGCCCGCCTCATCTCGACATGTCGAGCTTTCGCGGATTTGCCGCGCCGGAAGCACCCATCTGGCTTCTTGGCGTAATGGGTCGCTCGCACCTGTTTCTCGATTGGCTGGTGCCGATCGCATCAGGCATCGCATGGTTCTGGCGCGGCAATGGCGGAGAGCTGGAATATTGGGCGGACGGCGCAAATCGCCCGCCAAGTGCAGAAACTTCCCCGCTATGGAACGTAGGCGTGATGAGCGACAACGAGGTGATGTGGCACCGCGTCGGCGCCATTGGCCCGGCAGAACGACGCGCCGAATTCGGAAGCGGTGTGCCACGCGGCGCTACACTCCATCTGGCCGCCGAAGGCTGGGAAATGCGCTACGATGGCCGGCAACTGACTACCTACAGAGCAGACGAGGTTCGCATCTCGATCGTCTGGAAAGGTCTGGTCTTCCGAGACGAAGATCACCTCGCCTCTTTCGAAAACCATGACTACGATCTGCGTATCGATCAGGTCGTGTCTATCTTCGCCGAGGATCTAGCTGACCGGGGATTGCCCGCTCCTTGCCCAAGCGATCCATTGAATAATCCGGAATGGAAGGCCTTGCTCGAACGCACCTATCGGTCGCCCTTCGACCAAGCAGACTAAGCAATGATCGACTGACACTTCCGCTGAGCGCAGTTGCTTTTGCATGTCTGCCAGCTTAGCCACTCCTCCCATCCCCGCCACGCAGGAGTCACTTTTGCAGCCTCAGCTTGTCTGGTTCCGGCAGGATCTGCGCATCCGGGATCATCATGCGCTTTCGGCTGCGATGGCCGAGGGGCAGGCCATCGGAATTTACATCCTGGATGATGAAGGGCCAGCGAGCCACCGGATCGGCGGCGCCCAGCGCTGGTGGCTGCATCACAGCCTTGCCGCGCTGAGACAGTCGCTTGCGGAATTGGGCGTGCCGCTGGTTTTGCGGCGCGGGCAATCGGCTTCCGAGTTGGAAAGGCTGGTGACTGAAGCAGGCGGGGCAAAAGTCCACGCTCACCACCATTATGAACCCTGGTGGCAGGCTGCTGAGCGCGAAGCTGCCCAGCGGCTCGATCTCGCGCTGCATCACGGCAACCTGCTGGCAAACCCGCGCGCCATCCTGAACCAATCTGGCGAACGCTACCGGGTGTTCACGCCGTGGTTCAGGAAACTGCTCGAACAGATGCCGCCAGCTCTGCCGTTGCCTGTCCCGCAGCCCCAGTCCGCCCCTTTGGCCCAGTTGGCCTCCGATAATCTGGATGACTGGGCGCTGCTGCCGCGCAATCCGGACTGGTCTGGCGGTTTCGACGCATGGAAACCCGGCGAGCGTGGTGCCCGCGCAGCCTTGCGTGAATTTCTGCCCGAGCTTGCCGACTACGAACAGGCACGAAACTTTCCTTCACAGACGGGCACCTCGCGGCTTTCCCCCCATATCCACTTCGGCGAAATTTCCCCGGCATCGATCTGGCACCACGCTCTGGCGAAAGCAGGGGCGAAAGCGCGCTCCTACCTCAGCGAGAT
>JAGWUW010000352.1 GCA_028868235.1 Betaproteobacteria bacterium
TCGCCAGCGCCATCCGCACGGCCGTCAAGGTGCTCAACGAAACCGGCGCCTTCGATGCCACGCTGTTCCTGACTGAACTTCAGGTCAGGAAGCACAGCATCACGTGGCGCGTCCGCCAGACTGTCATTGCCGCGCTAGACGCCACCTACAAGTTCGATCAATTTAAGAGCAAAAAAGAAGAAATTCGTCGCCCGCTGCGCAAACTGACCATCAGCGTCGAGCGCCGTAATGAATTGGCTCCTGCAGAGGAAGGCCTGCATCAGGGGCAGGCCATTGCCGAAGGTGTGGCATTGACCAAGACACTTGGCAATTTGCCACCCAACGTGTGCCACCCGAGTTACCTGGCCGAACAGGCGCAGACCATGGCCAAGGCATTCAAACTCGACTGCGAAATTCTCGAACGCGATGATATGGAAAAGCTGGGCATGCACTCGCTGCTTGCAGTCGCCCGCGGCTCGCACCAGCCACCCAAGCTGATTGCACTGAGCTACAAGGGGGCCAAAGCCAGCGACAAACCCATTGTTCTGGTCGGTAAAGGCGTCACCTTCGACACCGGCGGCATTTCGCTGAAGCCTGGGGCCGACATGGACGAGATGAAATACGACATGTGTGGTGCCGCCAGCGTACTCGGTACCATGCAGGCCGTGGCACGCATGGCCCTGCCAATCAACCTGACAGTCATCGTACCAGCCACCGAGAACATGCCAGGTGGCAACGCCACCCGTCCGGGCGACATAGTCACTTCGATGTCCGGCCAAACCATTGAAATCCTCAATACCGATGCCGAAGGCCGCCTGATCCTTTGCGATGCGCTGACCTACGCCGAGCGTTTCGAACCCGACACGCTGATCGACGTCGCCACGCTGACCGGTGCCTGCGTCGTCGCCCTGGGCAATGTCGCCACTGGTTTATTCGCCAACAAGGACGCCCTGGCGCGTGACCTGCAGGATGCCGGCGAAGAGGCCAACGACCGCGCTTGGCACATGCCGCTGTGGGACGACTACCAGGAACTGCTAAAGAGTCCCTTCGCCGACATGGCCAATATCGGCGGACGTTACGGCGGCGCCATTTCGGCTGCCTGCTTCCTGTCACGCTTCACCAAGAAATTTGACTGGGCCCACCTCGACATTGCCGGCACAGCGTGGAAATCTGGCGCCGACAAGGGCGCCACCGGGCGCCCCGTGCCGTTACTCACCCACTACTTGTTGCAACGCGCAGGCAAGCTCAATTGACCCAGGTTTTCTTCTACCACGGTGCCAGCGATCGGGTCGCTGCCGCCTGTGCCTTACTTAGCGGCGCCTACGCCAAGAAAAAACCAATGCTGGTCTACGCCATCGAACCTGAGGTCGCCAGTAGTCTCGACCGCATGCTGTGGACCCATTCTGCGCTGAGTTTCGTGCCGCACTGCCGCGCCGACTCGCCGCTGGCCGCCGAAACGCCGATTCTGATTACCGACCAACTCGAATCCATTCCACAAGACGAGCGCCTGATGAACTTGAGCCGTGAAATCCCGCCCGGCTTTTCGCGCTTCGAAAGCCTGATCGAAGTGGTCGGCCAGGATGAGGACGACCGCAGCGCCGCCCGTGACCGCGTCAAGTTCTACAAGGATCGCGGCTACGAAGTCCGCTATTTCGATCTCAGTAATCGTTAAGGAATCGTCGTGCCCAGCCCCATCCTTGCCCGCGCCGATGCCTTGATGCACCGTAAACGCCAGAACGACGCGGGATCCGATGACGTTCCAATACTCACTGATGCCATTAGCGAAGATGACGACATTCCGGTTTTGCTCGAGGTAGCACCAACTCAGCAGGAAGCCTTTGCACCCCATCAGGAGGTTGTCAAGACGCAACCTACGATAGCCACCACAATTCCGGAAATCACGCCAGCAATATGCACCGATGAGTCCGTACCGGTCTACACCACGCCCCTCATATCCATCGCTTCTGATGCTACCTTGAGTAAACAACTGGCGACCGAACTGGCCCACCGCGTCGAACAACGGCTAGCAAGCGAATTGCCCCGCATCATCGAATCGACGCTGCGTGAGTTCCTGGCCGAACAGGAAATGATTGCTGCCGCATCGCGGCGCGACTGAAATCACGGCGAAGCCGGGGCTACGCTCCGGTATAATTTCCGGTTTTCCCCTTTTCCGACAAGTCCATGGAACTCGCCAAAGCTTTTGAGCCGGCCGATATCGAACGCCGCTGGTACCCCGCGTGGGAAGGTCAAAATTATTTCGCTGCCGGCGTAGACGGCAACAAGCAAGATAATTTCTGCATCCTGCTGCCGCCGCCCAATGTCACCGGCACACTGCACATGGGCCACGGCTTCAACCAGACGATCATGGACGCCCTCACCCGCTACTACCGGATGAAGGGCCACAACACGCTGTGGCAACCGGGCACCGACCACGCCGGCATCGCCACGCAGATCGTCGTCGAGCGCCAACTGGACGCCCAAGGCATTTCGCGCCACGACCTCGGCCGCGACAAGTTTCTGAAAAAAGTCTGGGAATGGAAGGAATACTCGGGTGGCACGATTACCCGCCAGATGCGCCGCATGGGCACCAGCCCGGACTGGAAGCGCGAGCGCTTCACGATGGACGCCGGCCTCAACAAAGTCGTCACCGAAACCTTCGTCCGCTTGTACAACGAGGGCCTTATCTACCGTGGCAAGCGCCTGGTGAACTGGGACCCGAAGCTGCACACCGCCGTCTCCGACCTCGAAGTCGTGCAGGAGGAAGAAGACGGCTTCATGTGGCACATCCGCTACCCGCTGGCCGATGGCTCCGGTAGCCTGGTGGTCGCCACGACGCGTCCGGAAACCATGCTCGGCGACACGGCCGTAATGGTCCATCCGGAAGACGAGCGCTACAAGCACATGATCGGCAAGATGGTGAAGCTGCCGCTGACCGATCGTGAAATCCCGATCATTGCCGACAGCTACGTCGACCTCGAATTCGGCACCGGCTGCGTCAAGGTCACGCCGGCGCACGACTTCAACGACTACGCGGTCGGTCAGCGCCACCAGTTGCCGATGATTTCGATCCTGACGCTCGACGCCAAGATCAACGACAACGCCCCCGAGAAATATCGCGGCCTCGACCGCTTCGACGCCCGCAAGGCCGTCGTCGCCGACCTCGAAGCC
>JAGWUW010000353.1 GCA_028868235.1 Betaproteobacteria bacterium
GCACTCCATCAGCATGCGCCAGCCCTGCCCGGCCATCTTCGGACCGCCAATGATAAAGTCGAGCGGCATGAAGACTTCCTTGCCACGCGTCGGGCCGTTCATGAACATGGCGTTGAGCGGGAAGTGGCGGCGACCGGTATCAACGCCCGGATGGTCATATGGCACCAAGGCACAGGTAATGCCGATATGTTTTTTGTCGCCGAGCAGGCCATCCGGATCAAACAAATGGAACGCCAAGCCGAACACCGTGCACACCGGGGCCAATGTGATGTAACGCTTGTCCCAGCTCACCCGCATGCCGAGCACTTCCTTGCCTTGGTACATGCCCCTGCAGACAACACCGGTATCAGGTATGGAGGCAGCATCGGAGCCGGCCCACGGACTAGTCAGCGCGAAGGCCGGCACCTCGATGCCCTTGGCCAGACGCGGCAGGTAGTGGTTCTTCTGCTCCTCTGTGCCGTAGTGCAGCAGCAGTTCGGCCGGGCCGAGCGAGTTGGGCACCATGACCG
Source organism: Betaproteobacteria bacterium (assembly GCA_028868235.1). Taxonomy (GTDB): domain Bacteria; phylum Pseudomonadota; class Gammaproteobacteria; order Burkholderiales; family Rhodocyclaceae; genus Azonexus. The sequence goes on from JAGWUW010000353.1 coordinate 510, forward strand.
ACACCGACAGTGCGGATGAGCGCGTCGATAGCTTGGTCACCACTTGCGAGTGGGCATAGGCCGAGAATTCCAGGCCGCCGTACTTCTTCGGGATGATCATGCCGAGGAAGCCCTTATCCTTGATGTAGCGCCAGGCCTCGTTGGGCAGGTCGTACAGTTCGTGGGTGACCTTCCAGTCGTCGACCAAGCGACAGGCTTCTTCGCACTCGTTGTCGAGGAAGGACTGCTCGGCCGGCGTCAGCTTGGGCACCGGATAGGCGTGCAACTTCTGCCAGTCCGGCTTGCCGCGGAATAACTCGCCTTCCCACCAGACCGTACCGGCTTCCAGCGCATCCCGCTCGGTGTCCGACATCTGCGGCAGAACCTTGCGGTAGGTGGCAAAAATGGGGCGAGTAATCAGCGCCCGGCGGAGCGGACGGATGGCCACGATCATGATGATCGCGCCCACCACCGCCCCGAGAATCAACAACACCGTTTGCATTGCATGTCTCCTTTTACGTCTTTTATTGGTATTGGCCGCTTAATTGCTGGCGGCCGCAGCATCCGAAAATTGCGGCAAGGGCGCGCGCAGGCCGCCGAGCAGGAAGGACATCAGTCGCGGCACCAGGCGGTCGAGGCGGTCGGTAGAATCTTCGTCCTCGATCTGCCAGTCAGTGACCAGACGCAGGGCATCGGTGCCTGCAATGGCGTACGACGTTGCACCGAGCATGAAATGGAAGCGCCAAACGATTTCCGCCTTGGGTACTTCTGGCAGCGCCTTGAACAAGGCTTCCTTGTAGCGGTCCATCACCGTCTGGTATTCATGAGCCAGGAAAGCGCGGATAAATTCCGACGGTTCGGTCAACGTTCGACCCAGCAGGCGCAGGAAAGTTACCCCGCCACGCTTCTCGTCGCCGGCCATGCGGAGTAGCGTGCCAAAAAAACCATCGACGATTTGCGATGGCTTGAGGGGCTTACCTGCGGCCTCTGCTTCCATCTCGTCGAGCACACGCATCCGCTCCTCGTTTAGCCAATCCAGGCGGCGCCGGAAGACTTCCTGCATCAGCGCCTCCTTGGAACCGAAATGGTAGTTCACCGCCGCCAGGTTAACGCTGGCCTCACCGGTAATCTGACGCATCGAAGTACCCTCGTAGCCGTGGGTCATGAATAGGCGTTCAGCCGCATCGAGAATGCGTTCGCGGGTATCGTTGGTACGGATTTCGGCCATGCGCCCTCCTATGATTCATACGTTCGTTTGAATCATAGGGAAAACAAAAACACTTGGCAAGCATTTTGTCGCCGAGAATACTCAAGCGTTCCGACTACGGATAAAGTCGATAACCTGATCAGCCGGCACCGGACGGCTGAATAAAAAACCCTGCACCATGTCGCAGCCCAAGCGGCGCAAATACTCTAGTTGAGCAGCGGTCTCAACCCCCTCGGCGACCACTTTCTGTCCCAGGCTGTGGGCCAGACCGATCGTCGCATCGCAAATCACCGCCTCATCGGTATCCTCACCGATCTCCTCGACAAAGGAACGGTCGAGCTTGAGATGACTGATCGGGAACATGTGCAGATAGCTCAACGACGAGTAACCAGTGCCAAAGTCGTCAATGGCGATACTGATCCCCATATCATGCAGCAGATCGAGAATGCGTACTGTCTCGGTCGGTTGCTCCATAGCGACTGTCTCGGTGATCTCGAACATCAGCTCTTCAGCCTGAAGACCGTAGGCTTCGATGATGCCGCGAACCAGCATGGGCAGGTTGCCGTTGCGCATCTGCAGTGCCGAGATGTTGATAGCCATGCGAATGTCGCGTAAGCCGGCGGCCTTGAATTCAGCCAGCTGCCGGCATGCCGCCCACAACACCCATTCGCCCAAGGGCTGAATCAACCCAGTCTCCTCAGCAATGCTGATAAACCGGCCAGGTGCCAACAGACCTTTTTCCGGGTGCTCCCAGCGAACAAGCGCCTCAACCCCGGACACCCTGCCGGTAGCGACATTGATGACCGGCTGGTAATGAAGGCGGAACTCATCATTGGCCAGTGCCTGACGCAGGCTATGTTCGATTCTGAGTCGATCGACTGCAGCATCATTCATCTTCTGGTCGAAAAACTGAAAATTGTTCCGACCTGCCATCTTCGCGTGATACATGGCAGCATCAGCATTTTTCATCAAGGTCTGGCCATCCTGGCCATCCGTCGGAAAAATGGCAATGCCGATACTGGGCGAGGTATAGAGATCAAATCCACCAATCTGGTACGAGCACCCAATGCTGAGCACCAGCTTTTCCGCAACCAGCGCAACAGCGGTTCCATGCTCGATACCGGTGAGCATGATCACGAATTCGTCCCCTCCCAGACGGGCCACTACATCGCTTTCGCGCACGCTTTCCTGCAGGCGGCGAGCCACCTCGATCAGCATTTCGTCGCCAACATGATGGCCCAGCGTGTCGTTGATCACCTTGAAACGATCAAGGTCGATGAACATCAGCGCTACCCGCGTTCCGTCGCGTTTTGCCGCGGCCAACGCCTGGTCGAGATGCCCCTTGAGGCTGAATCGATTGAACAATCCGGTCAGGACATCATGATGGGCGATATGGTGAAGGCGTTCTTCAGCAGCTCGCTCCGATGTGATATCGGTGAAGTGAGCCACGT
>JAGWUW010000354.1 GCA_028868235.1 Betaproteobacteria bacterium
GGAGCGCTTCAAACGAGTGCTGCTCACTGCGGTCCAGAACAACGCCGCGCTGGCGACTGCAGATCGCGTCACGCTGTTCAACTCCGCGATGCGCGCCGCTCAGGATGGCTTACTGCCCGATGGCCGCGAGGGCGCCATGGTCATTTACAAGACGAAGATGATGGTCAATGGGCAAGAGCGCTGGATCGAGGCTGTTCAATGGATGCCCATGATCGCCGGCATTCGCAAGAAGGTCCGCAACAGCGGCGAAATCGCCACATGGGATTGTCACGTGGTCTACGAGAAGGACCAATTTGACTATGAGCTAGGCTACGAGCCACGGATCAACCATAAGCCCTATCTCGCTGGCGATCCCGGCAAGGTGATCGCAGCCTATTCCGTTGCCACGATGAAAAGTGGCGAGAAGTCCTGCGAAGTTATGCCGGTTCACCAGATCGAACGCATCCGGCAAATGTCGAAGGCGAAAGACAAGGGGCCGTGGGTCGATCACTTTTCTGAGATGTGCCGCAAGACGGTCGCGCGGCGCCACTCCAAGGTGCTGCCGATGTCAACGGACCTCGACGACCTGATGCGGCGCGACGATGACCTTTATGACATGGCGAGCGCTAGCGACCGCAATCAGGCCACGCCGGCCCAGCGCCCGCAGCTCGTCGATTTCGTCGATATGCCGCAGAACGAAGCGATGACCGAAGACCCGAAGAAAACGAAGTCCAAGGCTCTCGACAAACCGAAGCACGACGCCACCACTGGCGAACTCACCAATGAACCCGGCCCTCCCGAAGCGATGGAGCTGGGCCGCGAGGCGCGGCAGGCCGGAAAGCCCCTTGGCTCGCATCCCGCCGAATGGGGCGAACAGGGGCGCGGCGATCTGCTGGACGCCTTTCAGCAGGGATGGCGCGAGCGCGACGCCGAGATCAGCAAGGGCAACCCATAGGAGCACCCTGACATGACCACTCTCATTCTTGACGGTGTGACCTATGCCGCATTCTGCGACGCATTCCATGATGTGCCAGAGGGCAAATCCGTCAATCGCGGCCACGTCGCGGTGCAGTTGGAAGACGACGAAATCGAAGCGCTGCAATCCGAACAGCGCGACGGCGAGACGCTTTCGCAGACCATCATGCGCGTATCGGATGAGGTGCGGAAAGCGCAGAAATACGAACCTGATTTCAGCGTTGCTCAATTATCGTTCGACACAGCGAAAGTTCTTGAGCACCGCTTCGACGCCGCCGCCGCCGAATTCCTCGAGGCGCTTGGGGAGGAAGGGAAGTGATTTACGCTCAAATCAAGTCAGGGTTGAAACTGCATCTGGCCTACGAAGCGGGAGAAGGCCGCGACGCGAGCCATCTTACTCCGACTGGACACGTCAGCGCACCGTTATGCGGAGAAAGATCGTTCAAAGGCCAATATCGTATGACCATAAATGTTCCCCTGGCAAACGCCTGCAAGAAGTGCATCAGGGCCGAACTCAACCAGGCGAAGCAGGAGGCGATGGCGGGATGAGCGCAGTAATAATCGACATGCCGAAAACACCGGATGAGGTGGCAGAGCAGACGCGTTCTCCCCTCCTCGCACCATGGACGAGGCTGAGTGATGGCTGACTCTCAATTCATCATCGATGACGGCAACGCGGGCAATATCTGTATCGATATCTTTGGTGACGGTGACTACGAAATCGAGGTTCGCGGCGAAACTATTCACTTCGATTGGAGCGACCGCTTTGGCCCCATACCGCTCGGCAAGCGAGGCCGCGAAATAGACCTCGGCCCTGGCCATAAATTCTGGCGCGCTGTGAGCCTGTGGAAACTGCAAGGTAAGCAACTGGAAGGCAATCGCGCTATTTGGCATGAGCCGAAAAAACCGGTCCTGCAACACCTCGGTGGCAGGAATTATCTGGTGATCGAGGACGGAGAGCCAGGCTATGATTGGTAACAGTCGCCGACTGATGCCCCTTCCCGCCCCTCCTTCCCCTGACGCATTGCGGGAGGGTGAATGATGGACGGGCGACGGGCTTTCCACATGCAGGCATTCGTGGACTATGTGCGATTCGCGGCCAGCCAGGGCGGCTCAATTGTTGATCGGTTCCGAGCGGAAACAGGCAATGCCTTTGTGCCAGGCCGCACTCCGATTGACCGCGCCATCGACAAGGCCACGGGCCGCGAGCGCCAGGTCGTTGAGGAATTTGTCGAGTGGTGCGCTGGGCAATACGGGATTGAGTTTCTGCCGCCTGACTACATGGCGCGGTTCTTCGCAGGGCCATCCTCTGTCAACTTTCCCCTCCCTCCCGGACTGTCAAACCAGGGGGAAGGGTGATGGACAAGCCAGTTCGCATTCAGCGGAAGCGCACTGCGGGTTGGAAGATGCCGCCTAATACCGTTGTCGTGTCGCGTCCGTCGAAATGGGGAAACCCGTTCGACTTTCGATGCTCCGAATATTGCTGGGCAGCGCTCAGCTTCGGATGCCGGGGTGATGCCAAGGGACGACAAGAGGCGTCGGTGCGAGCGTTCCGCGAATGGATAGATGCGCCATTTGGTCGCCAGACTATATCCAGCGAATTGCAGCCATTGCTCGGAAACTCCAAAGATGATGTTCCGCTTGGGCCAAAGGTGAGAGCAGGAAAAGCGCCGACGCGAGAAGAAATCATTGCAGAACTTCGCGGCAAAAATCTGGCCTGCTGGTGCAAGGTCGGCACTCCCTGCCATGCTGACGTGTTGATCGAACTCGCCAACGCGCCCCCCCCACGCGCCACACAAGGAGAGAAGTGATGAGCAACGGTTTGTTGATGAAATATTTCGTGTTGAAACCTGCGGGTGATGATGCCTATGCCAAAGCATCGCGCGCTGCAATGCGCCAATATGCGCGGCTGATCAGAGAAGAAAATCAAGGACTACACGACGATCTTGTGGCCTGGGCTGACCGCGAGCAGTTTGTACTGATGGAGTCCAAGCCATGACCCCCGATCTTGAAGCGTTAGAGAAGGCGGCGAAGGCGGTAATTGCAGCTTCGGCCTCACACGATTCAGAGCGAACTGAAAAATCTTGGCTTGCTCTTGAATCGGCAAAAGAGAACTTCCACGAAGTCAATGACGCGCCATCTTGTTTCTCCCTCACCTCCGCCCACCGCGCCGCGATGGAGAAGGTGAATAG
>JAGWUW010000355.1 GCA_028868235.1 Betaproteobacteria bacterium
ATCTGCACCAGATCGTTCTGCAGCTTGGTCTGCATGTCGGTGGCGATAATCCCGGGATAGAGGCAATTGACCCGGATGCCCTGCGGACCCGCTTCAACCGCGCCAACCTTGGTCAGGCGCTCGACGGCTGATTTGGTCGCACCATAGGGACCGAACGCAGGGCTGGCGACCAGCGCCGCGAGCGACGACAGGTTCAGCACCGCGCTGCCCCGGCCCATCGCAGCAAAGGCCTTCTTCATCCCGATCAGCGTGCCGATGACGTTGACGTCAAACAGGCGGCGCGCTTCCTCGACATCGGCTAAGGCGATCGGAGTGGTCACTTCGATCCCGGCGTTGTTCACCAGGATGTTGGGCGTACCGAACACCTGGGCGCAGGCGGCGAAGGCGGCATCCCATTCGGCTTCGTTGCGAACGTCATGCTTCAGGAATGCCGCGGCCTCGCCGAGTTCCTGACACAACGCTTCACCAACGTCGGCCAGAACGTCGGTGATGAACACCTTGGCCCCGTTCGCGACAAAATGGCGGGCGATGGTTGCGCCAATGCCGCGCGCACCGCCGGTGATGATGGCAATACGGCCATCAAGCGAGACATTGCGGCTCATTGGTCGGTCATCTTCGCGGGGCCGCCGGGACGGATGTAGCGCGGCATCTTCTGGCCGGTCGCCTTGGCGACGGCATGCAGCGTTTCTTCGATCCAGCCGGTGTCCTGAATATTGATCAGCGAACCATCATCGGCGAAGTTCACGTTGGCGCCATGGACAACCATGAAGCCTTCCGAACCTTCCTGGGTCTGGAAAGTGTGGATCGAGCCAGCCGGTTCATAGAGGTAGCTGCCTTCGGTCTGCACATCGTCGGGATATTCGACATAGGACCACGAACCGGCCGTGGTGTAGAAATGCACCGTCCCGGTGTGGAAGTGCTTGGGCAGGATCGTACCAGGCTCGAAGCGGCCATAGAGCACCCAGATCCCGGCTTCGGGATCAAGGAAGCACGGCGTGATGTGCACGCCCGGCAGCATGTTCTTGATTTCGCCATCCTTGTGGCGGTTATTTGTCAGCAAGCGATCCTGAACGTTAATTGTTCCGGCGAAATTCATGGCAAACTCCCCAGTGGATTTGTGTGCTGGACAATTCGCATCGAATGCAGTTGTCCATATTGTTTTCATGCGTCATTTTTTTGTTTTTACGCGCCACTTTCGGCAGTAATCGACCCGATAGAAAGCCCAAGACCTTGTACCTCCGCGAAGGCATGGCAACGGGCTTTTCGCCAAATCCAAGCGCCGATTTGCGACACCCGCTCGCGCTTTCCGACCCTCGCCATCTCACACCGTCCGGTGCGAATGCGAAACGACGAGAGTCCAGAGGACCAGGCCTTGTAATTCAAACGCCTGGCAAGCGCCTTGCGGAGTGCCAAAGCGTTTGCCGAAACGGAGACCGATTAGCGCACGCAGATTGCCAGAGCAGCCTGTTCGATCGCTTCGGGCGAAGGCACATAGGCGTCTTCCAGGGCCGGAGCGAAGGGAACGGGCACGTGCGGACAGGTCACCTGCTGGATCGGTGCCTTGAGCGAGGCAAAGCCGTGTTGGGCGACGAATGCAGCGACGTCCGCAGCCAGCGAGCAGCGTGGCGGGCTTTCGTCAACCACCACGAGCCGGCCGGTCTTGGCCACGCTTTCCAGGATCGTTTCGGTGTCGAGCGGAGAGGTGGTCCGCGGATCGATCACCTCGGCGGAAATCTTTGCCTTGGCCAGCGCCGCCGCAGCCACCATTGCCCGGGGAACCATCGCGCCAAACGCAACGATCGTGACATCCTTGCCCTCGCGCACCACGTTGGCTTCGCCAAACGGAATGCGATAGGCCTCGTCGGGAACCTCATCCACGGTATCGTAAAGCACCTTGGATTCAAGGAAGACCACCGGGTCATCATCGCGGATCGCCTGGATCAGCAGGCCCTTCGCATCATAGGCATTGGATGGCATGACCACCTTCAGGCCCGGGACCGAGGTCAGCCAGGGGTGCAGCGTCTGGCTATGCTGTGCACCCGCGCGCAGCCCGGCACCGATCATCGAGCGCATCACCAAGGGAGTCTTGGCCTTGCCCCCGAACATGTACCGGAACTTGGCCGCCTGATTGTAGAGCTGATCGAGGCAGACGCCCAGAAAGTCGATGAACATCAGTTCGGCAACCGGACGCAGGCCGGTCAGCGCTGCACCAGCGGCAGCGCCGATGATCGCGGATTCGCTGATCGGGGTGTCGATCACCCGAGATGGCCCGAATTCGGGATAGAGCCCGCGGGTCACGCCCAGCACGCCGCCGACCTCACCAGTCTCGCCGCTGCCGCCTTGTCCGCCGCCAACGTCGATGCCCATAACCACGACATTGGGATCGCGTCGCATTTCCTGAGCCAGCGCCTCGTTGATCGCCTGGCGATATGATTTCTTGCTCATCGGATCTGTCCTAGTAGCGGATGTAAACGTCGGTGGTGAGTTCGGAGAGCGCAGGTTGTGCTGCGGCCAGCCCTTCCTCGACCGAGCGTTCGACCTCGTCATCGACCTCAGCCTCGATTGCGCTGAAATCGTCCTCCGAAAGCACGCTGGAAGCGAGGACCTTGCTCTTGAACAGGGTCACCGGATCGGACTTGCGGACCTCCTCGAGTTCTTCCGCCGAGCGGTAGACCTGGGGATCGCCAACGAAGTGACCAAGGAACCGCTTCGATCGGAGTTCAAGCGTGTAGGGCCCCTTCCCGCTGCGGCAATGCTCAAGCGCGCGGGTCATCGCCTGCTGCACGGCGAAGAAATCGACGCCATCGACAATTTCGGCAACCATGCCAAAGGACCGCGCCCGCTCGGCGATCGAATCCGCCCCGACCGAGTATTCCGCTGCGGTGAATTCGCCGTATCCGTTGTTTTCAAACACGAAAATCGCCGGCACCTTGAGCACGACCGCCATGTTCATCGCTTCAAGGGTTGTGCCCTGGTTCGATGCGCCGTCGCCGCTGAACGCGACCGCCACCTTGCCGGTCTGCTTGGTCTTCTGGGTCAGCGCCGCACCGACCGCGATCGGCGGCGATCCGCCGACGATCGCGTTGGCGCCCAGCATTCCCTTCGACATGTCGGCGATGTGCATCGAGCCGCCCTTGCCGCCGCA
>JAGWUW010000356.1 GCA_028868235.1 Betaproteobacteria bacterium
ACCGTGCGGTATTCGGGCAGCACGACCGGGTATTGGGCGGAGCGAGTCCGGCAGCGGGTGACGTAGGCGGCGCGCTCGGCCTTGCGGTCAGTCGCTGGCGCGGGCTGGCTTGCGGCAGCTTTGAAGAAGGCGCCCAGATCGGCGTGAATCTTGCGGTGCAGGCTCAGCGTCGGCTTGTCGAGTTCCGCCTGATCAATATCGACCATCGCGACCTTGGCATTGCGGGCAAAGCTGCTCCAGTTATAGCTCACCTGCCGGATGTTCAGGCGCGAGCCGAGCACCAGCACATAGTCAGCGGTCTGCACTGCAAAGTTGCCGGCGCGGTCACCGATGGTGCCCGGGCGGCCAGCATAGAGCGGGTGGGCATCGTGCAGCGCATCGTGTGCATTCCAGCCGGTGACGACGGGAGCGCCGATGCGGTCGATGAATTCGATGAACCTGTCATGCTGGCCGGAAATCCGCACCCCGGCACCGGCGAGGATCACCGGACGTTCGGCAGCGCAAAGTTCGGCGAGCATGGCGGAGACTTCGGCGCTTAAGCCTTCGCCTTCCAGCAGGCCGGTTTCGGCTCGCGTGTTGGCTGCTTCGCCTTCAGCGTCGAGGCTGGCGGGATCGAAGGGTTCAAGCGCGTCGGGATCGACCGGAGCGGCCTGAACATCGATGGGAACGTCGATCCACACCGGGCCGGGGCGGCCGCGCTTGCACAGGTAAATTGCCTTTTCAACGACCTTGCGCGCGTCGGCCGGATTGTCGAGCAGGACGGAGTACTTGGTCACCGGTCGGGCCATCGCGATGATGTCCACTTCCTGATCGCCCAGCTGGCGCAGCGGCATCGGATAGTTGCCGGCAATCGTTTCGCGCTTCACCTGGCCCGAAACGACGATCATCGCGATCGAATCGACATAGGCTCCGTAAACGCCGTTGAGCGCATTCACCCCGCCAGGGCCGGTGGTGACATTGACCAGCGCGGGCTTGCCCGAAAGGCGGCAATAGCTTTCGGCAGCCATTGCGGCGGCCTGTTCGTGGTGCGTGAAGATTTTGCGCAAACCCTGATGACGCCCGAAGGCGTCATTGAGCTGCATGGCTCCGCCGCCGGTGAGCATGAATGCATCGGTGATGCCATGCTCGACCAGCAACTGGGCGATAAGGTCAGCGACCCTGATCATGGAGGAGATCCTTTCAGGCTGCGGCAGCGGCAGCGGTCGGGATGCTCTGTTGGCGGGCTTCCATCATGCCGATTCGGGTCTCGTCCTCGGCAGCGATCGAACGATAGAAGTCGCGCTTGTTCTTGAGCCACAGCAGCTCGAATTCGATGGCCAGTTCCATGCCGGCCTTGGCCTGTTCGCCGTCCAGTACCGAGGCATCGAACACGACCTTGCGGGTTTCGAAGCGATCGAGGCGGGTGGAGCGCACGCGGCGCAGCGGTTCGATCGAGTCAGGGCTGACGCCGCCGCCGACAACCAGTTCCAGGTTCAGGTCGTGGCAGAGGGTGGCCACTTCCTCGACGCAATCGATCATCTCGTCGCTGTTCACGAAGTCGCGGGTGTGGCCCATCGAGCCGGCGAAATCGACGCGGCCGAAGACCATGCCAACGCCGCCGCCCTTGGCGGTGAGCGCCATGTCGACGATCTGCTGGTAGGTTCCGTGGGTTTCGACGTTGAACAGGAAGGAAATGTCGGCCTGTTCGTCAGCCGGGAACACCTTGTTCTTGGCGGCGATATACTTCTTCAGCGCATAGGGCGATTCCACCATCGGCGCGATGACATAGTCGACGCCGTACTGGCGGCATTCGATCAGGTCGCGGATGGCTTCGCAGCCGCCGATCTTCACGGCAACCTTCACACCAGCGCGGCGGGCAATTTCGAGCAGTCGGAGCAGTTCGTCCGTGCGCGTACCCTCGGCCTCGAACTCCGCTTTCACGGCGACGATACCGTAGTTGGCCTTACCCTCTTCAAGGATCGCCAGCATGCGCTTTTCGTATGTGTTCACGGATACCCTCCTGACCTAACCAGATACTCGAATTCGTTTCGAGTGTTGGTTAATAAGCAGGAAAGGTTAAAAATCCTTAACGACGGAAGCGATTGTTTCGGCTGTATATTGCAGGTGGTCCTCGGTGAGGCCCGGATAGATTCCTACCCAGAAAGTATTGGTTGTCACGAGGTCGGCATTGGTGAGGTCGCCCACCACGCGGACTTCGCGCCCTTCCATGTAAGGCTGGCGCAGCAGGTTGCCGCCGAACAACAGGCGCGTTCCGATGCGTTTTTCGTTGAGCGTTTGCACCAAAGCCTCACGTGAAATCCCTGATCCGGGACGCAAGGTTATCGGGTAGCCGAACCACGAAGGATCGCTGTGCGGTGTCGCCTCGGGCAGGATCATAACGTCCTCCAGCGGCTTCAGCATTTCCGTCAGCGTGGCAAAGTTGCGACGGCGGGCGGCGATGAAATCTTCCAACCGGTCCATCTGGCCAAGGCCTACGGCGGCCTGCATGTCGGTGATCTTCAGGTTATAACCGACGTGGCTGTAGGTGTACTTATGGTCATAGCCCTTTGGCAGGGTGCCGAGCTTGCGGGCGAAGCGCTTGCCGCAGGTATTGTCCATGCCGGGCGCGCACCAGCAATCGCGGCCCCAGTCACGCATGGATTCGATCACGCGCTTCAGGCGGGGTTTGTTGGTGAACACCGCGCCGCCTTCACCCATGGTGATGTGGTGCGCGGGGTAGAAGCTGAGCGTGCCGATGTCGCCATAGGTGCCAACGCCCTTGCCCTTGTAGGTCGCGCCCAGAGCATCGCAGCAGTCCTCGACTACCCACAGGTCATACTTCTTTGCGACGCGCATGACTTCGGACAGGTCAAACGGGTTGCCGAGCGTGTGGGCGACCATGATCGCGCGGGTCTTGCTGGAAACGGCAGCCTCGATCATCTCGGGCTTGATGTTGTAGGTGGGAATGTCGACGTCGACGAAGACAGGCACCAGCCCATATTGCAGCGAGGGGTTCACCGTGGTCGGGAAGCCGGTGGCGACAGTGATCACCTCGTCGCCGGGCTTCAGCGCCTTCTCGCGGAAATAGTGCGAGGTGAGCGTCGAGAGCGCCAGCAGGTTGGCCGAGGAGCCGGAATT
>JAGWUW010000357.1 GCA_028868235.1 Betaproteobacteria bacterium
TGGCGTGTTGGCGACGACCCTGCGCCAGCACGAAATGGACGTGAAAGAGGTCAATTTTGATGGGCAGATTGGTAGCCTAACCGCTCGGCCTCAGGCGGCCAACGGTAGCGATTTCTTCATTTCCATCCATCACGACTCGATTGGTGAATCATGGCTGCGGGACTGGGAGTGGGACGGCAAGCCGCAACGCTATACGGAGGTCAAGCGCGGGTACGGCATCTTTGTCTCGGCGCAAAATCCTGATCTGGCAACGAGCTTGCGCTGCGCATCGACCATCGGCGCCATGATGAAACGGGCCGGCTTCGAACCTTCGACTTGGCATGCGCACAAGCATGTGCCGGCCGATGCGGAAAATGGGGTCTGGTACTACGATAACCTCGTCGTACTCTATCGAACGACGTTGCCGGCCGTGCTGCTTGAAGCCGGTGTAATCAAGCATCGCGACGAGGAGCTGGAGTTGCTCGATCCGGAGCGGCAAGCCCGTATGGCCGATGCCGTGGCGACCGGTATCGCCGCCTGCCTGTACGTTAGGGCCGCGGAATAGGCGGAAGACTCAGAGAAAAATGGGTTCCGGAGTCAGCTCCACCGCGAACTTGTCGCGAACTGCCGCCTGTACGGCCTGCATGGTGTTCCTGACATCCAAACCGGTAGCCCCGCCACGATTGATCAGAACCAGCGCCTGTTTCTCATACATGCCGACCGGCCCGAGTGCCTTGCCCTTCCAGCCGGCCTGCTCGATCAGCCAGCCGGCCGCCAGTTTGACCCGGCCATCTGCCTGCGGATAGCGTGGCAGGGTCGGGTGAGTCTTGGCTAGGATGTCGGCTCGTGCGGCGTCGACCACCGGGTTGTGAAAGAAGCTGCCAGCATTGGGGATGACTGCCGGGTCGGGGAGCTTGCGCTGACGGATGGCGATGATGGCGGCAGCGATGTCCTGTGCCGAAGGCTCAGTGACTTTGCGGGCAGCTAGTTCCTGCGCCACATCAGCGTAGCGCAGGTTGGGTTGCCAGGCTTTGGGGAGCCGAAACAGCACGGAGGTAATTGCCATCCGTCCGCTCAGGTGCCAGCCCTCCTGTTTGAACAGGCTGTCGCGGTAGGCGAAGCGGCAGTTGTCGCGGCTGAGTTTGACGAAAGCTTGCCGCTCGAAGTCCCACGCGGTTACGGTATGCAATCGTTCGCTAACTTCCAGCCCGTAAGCCCCGATGTTCTGGATTGGTGCAGCGCCGACCGTTCCAGGAATCAAGCTCAGATTTTCCAGCCCTGGCCAGCCGTGGATCAGCGTCCATTGCACGAAGTCGTGCCAGTTCTCGCCGGCACCGGCTTCGATGTAGAAAGCCTCGGCATCTTCCTTGGCCAGCCTTTTGCCGGGGATGGCCATGTGCAGGACCAACCGGTCGACATTGCCACTCAGTACCAGATTGCTGCCGCCGCCGAGGATGAAGCGCGGCCCTTCAGCCAAATCTGCATCGGCCAGTTGCGCGGCATTCGTGATCTTTGTGTAGTGCGCGGCACGACCGGGCAGGGCCAGCGTAGTGCAGGCCCTCAGGTCGACGTTGCATTGCAGGATCACAGCAGCGGTGCCAGCCAGTATTCGGCGTCCTGGAGGCTCATGCCTTTGCGCTGGGCCCAGTTTTCCAGTTGGTCGCGACCGATCTTTGGGATGGCGAAATAGCTAGCTGCCGGATGGCCGATGTAGAAGCCGGAGACCGCTGCCGCCGGGGTCATGGCGCAGGATTCGGTGAGACCCATGCCGGCGTTGGCCGGAGCATCGAGCAGGGCGAACAGGTCGCGCTTGGCGGTGTGGTCCGGGCAGGCCGGATAGCCGGGGGCGGGGCGGATGCCCTTGTATTCCTCGGCGACAAGGGCGTCGTTGTCCAGCGATTCGTCGGTGGCATAACCCCAGTAGTGGGTTCGTACCCGCATGTGCAGCCATTCGGCGGCAGCTTCGGCCAGGCGGTCGGCCAGGGCCTTGAGCATGATGGCCGAGTAGTCGTCGTTGGCCGCTTCGAATTCCGCCACCTTGGCATCGATGCCGAGACCGGCCGTGACGGCGAAGGCGCCGACGTAGTCGTTTTCGCCGACGTAGTCAGCCAGGGCAAGGTTGTGGCGGCCGGCCGGTTGCTTGTGCTGCTGGCGCAGGCCGACCCAGCGGGCGATCTCCTGCGTGCGGGACTCGTCGCTGAAGATGATCACATCCTCGTTGTCTCCACGCGCCGGGTAGAGGCCGAAGACGGCGCGTGCAGTCAGCCATTCCTCGCTGATGATCCTGCCGAGCATTTCCTTGGCGTCGGCAAACAACTGGCGGGCGGTTTCGCCCACGGTTTCGTTTTCCAGGATGGCCGGATAGCGACCGGCCAGGTCCCAGCTCTGGAAGAAGGGCGACCAGTCGATGAACAGCGACAGGGTATCGAGATCGAGATCGAGGGTGTGCAGGCCGAGCTGCTGGGGAACCACCGGCGTGTAGGTTTCGTCCCAAGTGAAACGGTTGGACCGGGCTTCGGCTAGTGTGACCATGGTGGGGCCCTTGCGACCGGAGTGCTCGGCGCGCACGGTTTCGTATTCACTGGCGATTTCAGCCATGTAGTCATCGCGCTGTTCGGTGGATAGCAGCTTGGTCGCAACGCCAACGGCACGCGAGGCGTCAGGCACGTAAACTACGGCACCCTCGGTGTTGGGGGCGATCTTGATCGCCGTGTGGGCGCGGCTGGTCGTCGCGCCGCCGATGAGCAGCGGCTGCTTCATGTTTAGGCGCTGCATCTCGCTGGCGACGTGGGCCATTTCTTCGAGCGATGGCGTGATTAGGCCGGACAAGCCGATGATGTCGACGCGATGTTCGAGCGCCGCCTTCAAGATGTTGTCGCAGGAGACCATGACGCCGAGGTCGACGACGTCGTAGCCGTTGCAGCCGAGGACGACGCCGACGATGTTCTTGCCAATGTCGTGCACGTCACCCTTGACGGTGGCCATCAGGATCTTGCCCTTGCTGCCCAGGCCGGTACGCGATTTCTCGGCTTCGATGAAGGGCAGCAGGTGGGCGACCGCCTGCTTCATGACACGGGCCGACTTGACGACCTGCGGCAGGAACATCTTGCCGGCGCCGAACAGGTCGCCGACGTGGT
>JAGWUW010000358.1 GCA_028868235.1 Betaproteobacteria bacterium
CGCCTATTGGCCCGCGAATTGCAGGACGTGGCGGATGGAAAGACCAAGCGGCTCATGATCAACATGCCGCCCGGAAGCGCCAAGTCCACCTATTCGTCAGTCCTGTTCCCGGCGTGGTTTCTGGCGCAGCGCCCCGGCCTCGACATGATTGGCGCATCCAATACCTCTACACTTGCAGAGAACTTTTCCCGGCGCGTCATGGGTCTTGTGCGCGACAACGAACGCGTGCTGGGCTATTCGCTAGACCGGGAGAGCGCGGAGAATTGGTCAACGACCAATCGCGGCAATTACCGGGCTGTCGGCATCGGCGGCACAATAGCAGGCACGCGCGCCGATGGCGCCCTGATCGACGATCCCACGCGCAGCCGCGAGGATGTGGAAGGTGAAGGCAATCGCGAAAAACAATGGCAGTGGTTCACCGCCGACCTTCGCACGCGCCTGAAGCCCGATGCATTCATCATCGTCATCATGACCCGCTGGCATCCCGACGACCTTGGGGGACGCCTGCTGGAACGGCAGCCCGGCCTGTGGCGTGTAGTATCGCTGCCTGCAATCGCCGGGCCTGACGATCCGCTTTGCCGCGCGGAGGGAGAATGGTTGTGGACCGATGATACTTATGGCTACGGCGACGAGTTGAAACGGGTTTATGCCGAATACGAAGCAGCGGGCGCGATGCGCGATTGGGCTGCGCTTTACCAGCAACAGCCGGTCAATGCGGAAGGCACGCTGTTCAAGGTCCACCAGATCGAAACGATCGAGGCTATCCCCGCCGCCGGACAAACCGTGCGCGCATGGGACTTGGCAGCCACGAAGGCGCTGGGCACCCGCAATCCGGACTGGACCGTGGGCATCAAACTGCAACGCGCCGCCAATGGCAGGTTCATCGTCGAGGATGTGTTGCGCATGCGTGGAGGTCCCGACGAGGTAGAGGCAGCCATCGTCAACACGGCCAAGCAGGATGGCGTCAAGGTGCGCATCTCGATCCCTCAAGACCCTGGGCAGGCCGGTAAACAGCAAGTGGCATATCTAACCAAGCGCCTCATGGGTTTTCGTGTCGAAAGTAGTCCAGAGACCGGGGATAAGGCCACACGCGCTGCTCCGGTATCCAGTCAGGTCAACGTAGGTAATTTTTCGATTGTCCGGGCGAACTGGAACGCGGCATTCATAGACGAACTGGCTTCATTCCCAGGAGGTATTAAAGACGACCAGGTTGACGCCCTCTCACGCGCTTTCGCCATGCTCACTAATAAGGTAGCATTGTCCATTAGCAGCAACATGCTGGATGGAATTTAACAGTGTCCCTGCTCGGTTATTTCAAAGGCAAGCCTGCACCTTTGGCTGCAGAGGCCGTTCCCGACCGTCCGGCGTTTGTGGTCAAGGCGCGGCATTTCAGCCAGGCTGCGCCCAAACCGGAAGCGATCAACCCGTGGCAATTGCCCAAGCTGCCCAAGTTCGCGATGGATGCCGCGCCGCGTGCCGGCATGGCGATGGACGATGCGCTGCAATCCGGCATCTACAGCTACGCAATGCAGGGCGCGATGCGAGAGGGGATTGGCTTCCTCGGCTTTCCGTATCTGGCAGAACTATCTCAGCGTCCGGAATATCGCCTGGTCAGCACGATCTTCGCCCGCGAATGCACCCGCAAATGGATCAAACTCAGCGGCGACGAAGCCAAGTGCGACGAATTGCAAGCGGCCATGGAGCGCTATGGCTTGCAGGCCAAGTTCCGCGAACTCGTCGAGCACGACGGATTTTTCGGACGTGCGCACCTGTTCATCGACTTCGGCGACGATCCCAACGACGAGGAACTCTCGCGGCCTCTGATCGTCTCCAATCGCAAGATCAAGAAGGGCGCGCTCAAAGGGATCGAGGTGCGAGAACCGTTCTGGATTTACCCACTGGCCTACGAAACAGCCAACCCCCTCTCCAAAGACTTCTACCGGCCAAACCTGTGGCAAGTGATGACATCTACCGTGCATCGCACAAGGCTACTCACCTTCGTCGGCCACGAATTGCCAGACATGCTGAAACCGTCTTATGCCTTCTCCGGCCTGTCGCGCAGCCAGATGATCAAGCCTTATGTCGATAATTGGCTTGGAACGCGCGACAGCGTGGCGGACCTGATCAAGTCGTTTTCCACGATGGTCGTCAAGACGGACATGGCGGCCGCCTTGGCTCTTGGGACAAACGACGGGCTGATCAACCGCATGGAACTGCTCGGCCTGACGCGCGACAATCGCGGGCTGTTCGTGCTCGACAAAGAGAGCGAAGAACTGGAGAACGTATCGACCCCACTAGGCACCCTAGATGCGCTTCAGAAACAGGCGCTGGAACAAATCTGCTACATCGCAGGCATCCCCTCGATGATCCTGCTTGGCGATAGCCCGGACGGACTCAATGCCAATTCCGATGGCGAGTTGCGCACGTTCTACAACACCGTCGCGGGCTACCAGGAACGCGTGTTACGCGCACCGCTCCAATATCTCATGCAAATCTTGATGCTCAGCGAATGGGGCGAGATCGACGAGGAGATCACCTTCGAGTTCTTCGATCTATGGGAAATGGACGAAGAAGCCAAGGCGCGCATTCGCAAAAGCGATGCCGATGCCGATGTGGCCTATGCCGCTGCTGGCATCGTTTCTCCCGACGAAGTGCGCGAACGTATCGTCAACGACGAGGACTCGCCGTGGTTCGGCCTTGATCTGTCCGCTCCTGCGCCCGAACTACCCGATGACGGCGAGGAATTGAAGGCGCTGATGGGTGGCAACGGCGAGGAAGACGATGCCTGATTGGGGCGCCATCATCATCGGTGCGATCATTATTGCGGGTGCCATTCGCCCCAGCAACGATGGCCATCGCCAGGGAGGATATCAGCCCAAGCCGGGCAGTGCTATAATCCCGAAAGCCCCTCCCGACAGAGGGACCTCTGGCCGGATGCCGCCATCTTCAAAATGAGACGCAGCCGGCATATCGAACTGAAGCCGGTGCATCCATCGGCGGCGCTGCGCACGGCCTACCAGCGCAAGCTGCACGCTGCCATCGAGGACATGCACAAGTCCGTGGTCTATTGGGTGCTGGCATCCTACCGCGCG
>JAGWUW010000359.1 GCA_028868235.1 Betaproteobacteria bacterium
TGGGATGGCGCCAATCTCACGCTCACGCCAGCCTACGACATATGCCCGCAGCCGCGTAACGGCCGGGACGCCAATCAGGCGATGCTGGTGAATGGCGAGGACAAGCGCAGCCTGCTGGAAAGCTGCCGCCTTTCGGCTCCGAATTTTCTGCTGAATGACCGCGATGCGCGCGATCTGATCAACGGCCAGATCGAGACGATCACCCGGCTGTGGGGCGACGTCTGCGACGAAGCCGGGCTGAGCGAGGTCGACCGTGGCTACCTGTGGCGCCGCCAGTTCCTCAACGACTACGCATTAGATGGCTACGCCGAGGGAAGCCTGCACCTGCCAAACCCGATGTCGCGATGGTAACGCTCGACCAGCTTGCTCGCGAAATGAAGATGCCCCCGCGCGATGCTCGGATGCTGCTGCGCCTCGCCGCCAAGCAGACGAAACAGTATCCGAATCTCGGCAAGGAACACGTTGCCCGCCAGCCTTGGCAATGGGCGCCGGGATCGAAGGCGCTCGACGAGGCGCGGAAAGCTCTTTCCACCCCCGCCGATGCCTAATGCTGTTGGGAATTGCCAAAATCATCCTACAGGGACTTTTTGGCAATTTTCCAGTTCTTACCCTCCTTCTCGACCCCGATGTCCTTGGCCGCGCGGCGCAAGGTCCGCTCGGAGAATGAGCGTTTTTCACCGGCGGCAAGGACATGCTTGACCGGCTTCGGGCCGTCCGCAAGCGCATGCTGAAGAAACGCGATGGCCTGCTGTCTGGCATCATCGGGACGACCAGGCTGGCCCGCCTTGAGTTCGAGATCCTCAGGCCGGATATCGACCTCACCGAGCCACGTGAGCTTCGGCACTTGCCCCTTGGCATAGTCTCCGCCGACAAGCTCGTAAGCGAGCGATGCGCCACGCTCCGACAGGTTGTGCTTGATGTGCATCATGACGCGCACGTCTTCATCCTCTGGATGCACCCCAAGCATGATTGCAGATCGTGAAGCAGCCGTGATGTCGATCGAACCGAGGCCACGATATATCGCCTTTCCGGGATTGCTCTTGGTGATGTGCCGTAGGCCGATGATGGTGATGTTCATCCGTTTTGCGAGTTCGGCCAAGCGGGCCATGAAGGGGCGCGTTTCGTTCGCCTTGTTCATGTCGATCCCCCGTTCCATGTAGGCGAAAAGGGGGTCGAGGATGACCAGCTCGATACCTTTCTTTTCTACGTGTTTCTCGATCTGCCCAAAAGTTCCCTCTTCCAACTGCACGTACTTCTTGGTGTAGGTGATGCGCGACACGTCCGCGCCCATGCGCGTGAGACGGCGGACAAGGGTGGTGTCCGGATCGTCTTCCGCACTCATAAACAACACGTTGACTGCTCGTGCCTTGGTCTGGCCCGGCAACGGAATGCCCGCCGAGAAGCAGGCGGCGATGGTGCACAGAAGATAGGTCTTTCCGGTACCGGGATCACCTTCCAGCAGATTCACCGCCCCCCGCACCAGATATGGAAACCACGAGAATTCGACATTGCGCGGCTCGACCTCAGACATATCGCCGAACAAATCTGCGTCCGCCGGACCATACCGTTCGACGCTACGGGCGATCTTGCGCACGGCCTTTTTGCCCAAGGGCGGGTCGCAATGCTCATTGTCTATGGCGGCAAGAGCGGTGGCGATCAGCGACGAACTATAGCCTTGCCGACGTAAGGCACCGGCAATGCTCGTGAGTGCATTGTCCCGTCGCCCTTCACCGATCGTATCGCATTCGGTCTCCTCCCCTTCCTCCCGCTCCCCGGCTTTCCTGTCTCGGTTGATCGCCGCGATAGTCTCTGCCGGGAGGTGAGCGATGGAGCGGGTCCAGTCGTCGGTTTCGTACTGGCCGCCATCGGGATGATCGCTTTCGGGTAAAAGAACGTACCCTGACGCGATGATGTCGAGTTCGGCACCAAGCTTGATCCGGCTTCCCTTGACCTTGCCGTCGTGGCGGTAGAAGCGATGCGACCCGTTGGGTGTATTGGTCATCAGCGTCTTGGGCAGCGGACCAAGTGCTTTGGCAGCTTTCACACCTTTGGACCCGTCAACGTCCACCACGAGGTAAGGGGTGTCCAGTAAAACCCCCGCGAGGTTTATCCGACTGTCCTCGGTCAACCAACCGCGCACTTCGTCGATGTCGGTCGTGGCATTATGGCTCCCGTTAGGGCAAAATCGCGAATCAGGCTTCTTCGACCGGTGTTTGAGCGCAATGACGCCGATGCCATCCGCGATCAGCCGTTTCGCAATCTGAAGCTTGGCGCGAGCACGTTTCGTAAGGCGCGGTTCACTCCCCATCGGACCCACCCTCCTTGCCAACGAGGGTGGCGAGGTAGGCATCCACTTTTTCGGCCGGCCAGCAGACCGTGCGGGGAGTTAAATAGCAGCGGGCCGGGAAAAGACCTGCTGCCTCCATTCGTAGCATAGTTGTGTTTGACAGCCTGATTCCGCGTCGGAACAGGTCTTTCCGATCGTATAAATACTTTTCCATATCGAACCTCCGATGTTCAGGAGGTCCGTGAATCTAACGATATCCGGCGCGGCGTCCGCAACTATATCAGGGCGCAAATTCTCACAATGAATCAACCGATCCGGCGCACTGCGCTGTAAGCGTTCTCGATATATCTGTACTGCGTCGCCAACGGCACCTTGGCTTCGATGCCCGGATTGGCCATGTGAATCTGGCTGCGCACCTGCCACGGCATTGGCTTTCCGGTATTTGCCTGCCAGAATCGAATGGCGGCCTGATAATATTCCGGGTGAGCCAGTCCACGACCGACTGATTTTTTGCGCGGATAGGATCGTCGCAACACGGCATGGAAGCCGGATAAGTCGACGTTAGCATCGAAAAGATCGCGACCGGAAAGTTCTACCTGACCCGGCTTGCCTACACGTGGTAGCGGATAAAGCATGGATATTTCGGACGGGTGGAATGTCGGTCTCGGACGATGGGTTTCGACAAGAACAACGGGCAAATCCCCGTCCCGCGCGTGCTGGGCCAAAGCAAGTAGAACCTGCCACGCTTCAGCGTGAAGTTTCCGGTCGTTGCGGTATTCCCTCCTTCGTCCC
>JAGWUW010000360.1 GCA_028868235.1 Betaproteobacteria bacterium
TTGAGGTCAAGCCCGGCGAAGTGGTGCTGTTGGAAAACTGCCGTTGCAACAAAGGGGAAAAGAAAGACAACGAAGAGCTGGCGCAGAAAATGGCCAAGCTGTGCGACGTCTACGTCAATGACGCTTTCGGTACGGCACACCGCGCCGAAGCCACCACGCACGGTATTGCCCGCTTTGCGCCGGTGGCCTGCGCCGGCATATTGATGGGTGCCGAGATCGACGCTCTGGCACGCGCGATTGAGAATCCGGCCCGCCCGCTGGTTGCCATCGTTGGCGGCGCCAAGGTGTCATCCAAACTCGTGATCCTGAAGTCGCTGGCCGAAAAGGTTGATCAGCTGATCGTTGGCGGCGGTATCGCCAACACCTTCCTGCTGGCGTCGGGGCACCGCATTGGTGAATCGCTGGCCGAACCGGAGCTGGTCAAGGAAGCCCAGTCCATCATGGACATGATGAAAGCACGGGGCGCCGAAGTACCGCTGCCGGTCGACGTGGTTGTGGCCGATGAAGTCTCTGCCCTCGCCCGTGCCAACAAGATCCCCGTGGACGAAGTCTCTGCCCACGACCGTATTCTGGACGTCGGCCCCAAAACGGCGGCACGCCTGTCCGAAATCATCGCCCACGCCGGCACCATCATCTGGAACGGCCCGGTCGGCGTATTCGAGCACGATCAGTTTGCCGGCGGCACCAAGATGATGTCTTCAGCCATCGCCCACTCGGACGCCTTTTCTATCGCCGGTGGCGGCGATACGCTGGCCGCGATCGCCAAATTCAAGATTGCCGACGATGTCGGTTATATCTCGACCGGTGGTGGTGCCTTCCTGGAATTCCTGGAAGGCAAGACCCTGCCAGCCATCGAAGCCCTCGAAGCCCGCGCTAACGGCTAAACCGGGAGGTCGCCATGCTCCGCAGCACCAAAATCGTTGCCACCCTGGGTCCTTCCAGCTCATCGCCGGAGGCGCTAGGTGCATTGATCGCTGCGGGCGTCGACGTTGTCCGCCTCAACTTCAGCCACGGCACCGCCGACGACCATCGCGCCCGCGCCAAACTGGTTCGCGAACTGGCGCAGCAATATCGCCGGCCGGTCGGCATTCTGGTAGATCTGCAAGGCCCGAAGATCCGCGTCGGCAAGTTCGCCGACGGCAAGATCACGCTGACCAAGGGCGCCAACTTCATTCTGGATGCCGCCTGCAAACTGGGCAATCAGGAGCGTGTTGGTCTCGACTATCCGGAGTTGCCCAACGATGTTCAGGCCGGCGATGTGCTGCTGCTCGATGACGGCCGTGTTGTGCTAAATGTCACCGCCGTAAATGGCCCGGAGATTCACACCAAAGTGCATGTCGGTGGCCCGCTCTCGAACAACAAGGGCATTAACCGCAAAGGCGGTGGTCTCTCGGCGCCAGCGCTCACCGACAAAGACAAGGCCGACATGATCACGGCGGCCGAGATCAACGCCGATTTTCTTGCCATCTCCTTTCCCCGTGAAGCCGCCGACATTCACCTGTCGCGCGAACTCATGAAAAAAGCCGGCGGTAAATCGCTGATCATCGCAAAAATCGAACGCACCGAGGCCATCGAAAACCTCGAAGAAATTCTCGAAGCTTCCGATGGCATTATGGTCGCCCGTGGCGATCTGGGCGTCGAGGTCGGTGATGCCGCCGTGCCAGCGCTGCAGAAACGCATGATCCGCATGGCACGCGAGATGAACAAACTCGCTATTACCGCCACCCAGATGATGGAATCAATGATCAGTTCGCCGATTCCTACCCGCGCCGAAGTATCGGACGTGGCTAACGCCGTGCTGGATGGCACCGATGCCGTCATGCTCTCGGCCGAAACGGCCAGCGGACAGTACACGGTGGAAACGGTCGAAGCCATGGTGCGCATTTGCCTTGAGGCGGAACGCTCCTATCCGGTCATGCTGGAAAGCGAATTCCTCAACCGCATCTTCACCCGCGTCGACCAATCGATCGCCATGGCCGCCATCTGGACCGCGCATCATCTCAAGGTCAAAGCCATCGCTGCGCTCACCGAATCCGGCGCCACCGCACTGTGGATGAGCCGGCTGAATTGTGGCGTCCCGGTGTTCGCACTCACCCCGGATGAAAGCTCGCGCAACCGCATGACGCTCTTTCGCGATGTCTACCCGATGCTGATGCCGCGCAGCCAACCGGATCGCGACATGATGCTGGCTGACGCCGAGACCGTACTGATGGATCAAGGCGCCGTGGATCGTGGCGACTTGGTGGTGATGACGATCGGCGAACCGATCGGCACGCCCGGCGGCACCAACACCCTCAAGATCGTTCACGTCGGGGATCATGCGACCCCTGACATCACTGGTTAATTTCTCACAACTATTCTACCCGGCATCCTGCCACCGGAGATTGCTATGTCCCTCGTCTCGCTGCGCCAACTGCTCGACCATGCCGCCGAACACAACTACGGCCTTCCCGCCTTTAACGTCAACAATATGGAACAGGTCTGGGCCATCATGGAAGCGGCCAAAAAGCTGAACGCGCCGGTGATCATGCAGGCCTCTGCCGGTGCCCGTAAATACGCTGGCGAGCCTTTTCTGCGCCACCAGATTCTGGCCGCGCTGGAAGCCTACCCCGAGATTCCTGTCGTCATGCATCAGGATCACGGCCAAAGCCCCGCCGTCTGTATGGCGGCCATCCGTTCCGGCTTCTCGTCGGTGATGATGGATGGTTCGTTACAAGCTGACGGCAAAACCGTCGCCTCATTCGAATACAACGTCGACGTCACCCGTAAGGTCGTCGAGCTGTCGCATAGCATTGGCGTCTCGGTCGAAGGCGAACTCGGCGTGCTCGGCTCGCTCGAAACCATGAAGGGCGACAAGGAAGACGGCCACGGCGCCGAAGGCACGATGACGCGCGAGCAACTGCTCACCGACGTCAATCAGGCCGCCGACTTCGTCAAGAAGACCAACTGCGACGCGCTGGCCATCGCCATCGGCACCAGCCACGGCGCCTACAAATTCACCAAGAAGCCGACCGGCGACATCCTCGCCATCGACCGCATCAAGGAAATCCACGCCCGCATCCCCAACACCCACCTGG
>JAGWUW010000361.1 GCA_028868235.1 Betaproteobacteria bacterium
CTGAGCATCCTTCATGATCGTCATGCCTGGCAGGCAAAGCTCACCGCCAAGGTCGAACAAATCGTGCTGGATATCGAGCAGTGCGGCACGGGCCCGGTCGGGAAGTTCTTCGCACAACAATAGACCGATACAGGAATTTAGCTCATCGACCTCGCCAATGGCGTCGATGCGCAGGCTGTCTTTGGTCGTTCGGCTCCCGTCGCCGAGACCGGTGGTTCCGGCATCGCCAGTTCGGGTGACAATCTTGGACAGGCGGTTGCCTTTGCGTTCGGTGTCGTTGCGGTTCTCACTCACAATATTTCTCCTTGTATGGCCGGATTATACTGACAGGCCGACCAACAGACTGTCGTGACTATGCCAAAGTTTGCTGCCAACCTGAGTTTTCTATTCACAGACCACTCTTTTCGAGAACGTTTCCGACAGGCTGCCACCGCAGGTTTTCAAGGAGTCGAGTATCTATTCCCCTACGATTGGCCGGCGCACGACGTGGCAGCTTGGCTGCAAGCGGCGGATGTCGAACAGGTGCTGTTCAATCTGCCGCCCGGCGATTGGGCCAATGGTGAGCGCGGCCTCGCCTGCCTGCCCGAGCGGCAGGGCGAGTTTGCCGAAGGAGTCGAACTGGCCCTGAGTTACGCTGAGCAGCTTGATTGCGAACGCGTACATTGTATGGCTGGCTTGAGACCATGGGGCATTCGGGAAGCCGAACTGGAGGACATCTATGTCGCCAACTTGCAGTATGCCGCCGATCGCTTCGCAACTATTGGGGCAACAGTTATGGTTGAACCGATCAACAGCCGCATCGATATGCCTGGTTACTGGCTAGATGGTATCGACAAGGCTTTGCGCCTGATCGAAACGATTGGCCGTAGCAACGTGAAGCTGCAACTGGACCTTTATCATGCGCAAATTATCCAGGGAGATCTGGCCCGAACGATTGAGGAAAATATTGCGCAAATCGGCCACGTCCAGATTGCCGATAATCCTGGCCGGCACGAACCGGGAACTGGTGAGATCAATTACGCCTTCCTGTTTTCTGTTCTCGATCGCCTCGGCTACGCTGGATGGGTGGGGTGTGAATACAAACCGATGACGACGACAGAGGCTAGTTTAGGATGGCTACCGAAATGAGCGCACGCGATATTCTGCGACAGATGTTCAATGCAGCGATTGCTGCTTCCGATCCACTCCTGTGTGTTCCCCCCCATCTGCCGCCGGACGATGGAGGACGGTTGATCGTCGTCGGTGCCGGCAAAGCCTCGGCAGCCATGGCTCGTGCCGTTGAGCAGCATTGGTCGGGGCCGTTGGAAGGACTTGTCGTAACCCGCTATGGCCATGGTGTGCCCTGCGAGCGAATCGAAATCGTCGAGGCTGCGCATCCGGTGCCGGATGCTGCTGGCGAGGGAGCTGCCGCTCGTATTCTGCAACGGGTTTCAAACCTAGGCCCGAGCGACCGAGTGCTGGCCTTGATTTCTGGTGGTGGTTCTGCATTGCTGGCGGCACCAGCAGCGGGGCTGTCTTTGTCTGGCAAGCGGACAATTACTTCCGCGCTCCTGAAATCCGGGGCATCGATTGGTGAAATGAACTGCGTGCGCAAGCACTTGTCTGCGATCAAGGGAGGTCGGCTGGCTGCTGCTGCCTGGCCTGCGAGCGTGCTGACCCTGGCGATCTCGGATGTGCCGGGTGACGATCCGGCGGTAATTGCCTCTGGACCGACGGTGGCTGATCCGACGACGGCAGCCGAGGCGTTAGCGATTCTGGATTTCTACGCCATTGATCTGCCGGGAGATGTTCGTCGAAGTTTGCTGTCCGGGGAGCTTGAAACTCCGAAGCCGGGAGCCCCTCGACTGGCCTGTAGCGAATACCGCTTGATTGCGAGCCCCCGCCAGATGCTTGAAGCTGCTGCCAGCGAGGCACGCAAGCTGGGTGTCACCCCGCTCCTGCTCGGCGATGCGATTGAAGGGGAGGCGCGCGAAGTCGGTAAGGCGATGGCCGGCATGGCGCTATCGTGTGTGCGCAATGGGTTCCCGACTCCAAAGCCATGCGTTCTGCTCTCTGGTGGTGAAACGACTGTGACAGTCCGGGGCTCCGGGCGTGGCGGGCGGAATACCGAATTTTTGCTTGGCCTAGCGTTGGCCCTCGGCGGCGTACCCGGTATTGATGCGCTGGCTGCCGATACCGATGGCATCGATGGGAGTGAGGATAATGCAGGTGCCTTCATCGGGCCGGCGACCCTGATGCGCGCTCGGGAGCTTGGCTTGGATGTGCGGCAGCAGCTGGCAGATAACGATGCGTGGTATTGTTTTTCCCAACTTGGCGACCTGCTGGTCACCGGGCCAACCCGCACCAACGTTAACGATTTCCGCGCGATCCTGATCCGGTAATATTAATACCATGACTACAACAGACAACCCTGTTCTTTCGGTGGATAAGTCCGGCCTTGTCCGGCGCCTCCAGTTGTACATGCCAGAACGCTGCCTGCTGACCGTCGAAGAGGATTTGCGCCCCTACGAATGCGACGGATTGACCGCATATCGGGAACTGCCGCTGGCGGTCTGTTTGCCTGAAACAGAGTCGCAGGTCATCGATATCTTGCGTACCTGTCACCAGATGGGGGTGCCGGTTGTGGCTCGTGGTGCTGGTACCGGGCTTTCAGGTGGTGCGATGCCTCACGCGCAGGGGGTAGTTTTGTCGCTGGCCCGCTTCAACAAGATCCTGCGCGTCGATCCGCTCGCCCGTCTCGCCGTTGTCCAGCCCGGGGTACGTAATCTGGCCGTGTCGGAGGCGGCAGCGCCGCATGGTCTGTATTACGCGCCCGATCCGTCATCGCAGATTGCCTGCACGCTGGGTGGGAACGTTGCCGAGAATTCCGGGGGGGTACATTGTCTGAAATACGGCCTGACTGTCCATAACATACTGCGTATCAGAGTGGTCAGCATTGAGGGCGAGGTTTTCGAAATCGGCGGCGAGGGGCCGGACTCACCGGGCTACGACTTGCTGGCGCTACTAATTGGTTCGGAGGGGATGCTGGGAGTTGTGACGGAGGTCACTGTCAAGCTGGTGCCCAAGCCGGAATTGG
>JAGWUW010000362.1 GCA_028868235.1 Betaproteobacteria bacterium
AGGGACTGTCCCATGATTCTGGCTTGCTGATGGATTTGCGCTACTCCTATGCCAAGGCAGACCAATGGCGTGCCGGCTCATCCAGGAAGGCAACAGAGGCACCTAGCGGTTCCGATACGGAGATCGAGAACAAGCGGACTATCAACCAGATCGTCAATCTAAATATGGACTATTCCGTGAACAAGGAATGGGCAGTAATGCTCGGTGTCCCATACGTGATGCGGGATCATCAGCATACTTTCGATTCCTCGACCGCGGTGGGGGCTTTTGAGCAACAGTCGAAATTCAATGAACTGGGGGACATTTCGGTACAAACTAAGTACAAAATTGATTTGGGCGGACAAGATTCCGGGGCTGGTATTCGATTCGGAATGAAGTTCCCGACAGGTGCCACCAACAAGACCATGACGCCTCCTGACCCGAGCAATCCAGACACGCCATACAAGCTGGAACGGTCAAGCCAACCTGGTACGGGCAGTACAGACGGAATAGTCGGGTTCTACTATTTCCGGAATACGCCTGGTAATGCTTTCGGATGGTTCGTCAGCGGTCAGTTTCAGTCTGCCATTGCAATTAAGGACAGCTATCGTCCGGGCAATGAAGTGGCTTTCGATGCAGGCATGCATTACGAGACCATGGAAAAACTGAATCTATTACTTCAACTTAACAGCCAGGATCGCTCACGTGACACAGGGGGCAATGCCATCCCGGCATCTGGCGGGTATTCGATCAATATCAGCCCGGGGCTGAGCTATGCCTTAGGTGTGCAGGCGCAGATCTATGGCTTTCTGCAAGTGCCGATCCTCCGCTACGTCAATACTGACCCTGCAGATAGCGCCTCCGGACAACTGGCTGCACGTTGGATTGCATCGGTGGGGATTACGCAGCGTTTCTGATCAACCATCGAATTGGCGCATTGCCTGCACCGCTTTGATGGTATTTTCGTTGAGCATCCAATTAACGCAATTTGAGTTCCTGAAGGATGGTTGTCGAGATTTCCTCGATTGATTTGCTGGAGGAGTCCAGCCAGCGAATGCCTTCACGGCGCATCATCTTTTCGGCCTCGGCAATTTCGAAACGGCAGTTGGCCAGTGAGGCATATCGGCTGCCCGCACGACGTTCTTCACGGATCTGAGCAAGGCGCTCGGGCTGGATGGTCAGGCCAAACAACTTGTTGCGATGTTTTTCCAGCGTGCCGGGTAAGCGGCCGCGGTCGAAATCTTCGGGAATGAGCGGGAAATTGGCTGCCTTCAGTCCAAATTGCATGGCCAGGTAGAGAGAGGTCGGCGTCTTGCCGCAACGTGAGACGGCGACGAGGATGACATCGGCTTCTTCCAGGTCGCGGTCAGTGATGCCATCATCGTGGGCCAGTGTGTAGTTGATCGACTCGATGCGTTTTTTGTACTCGGAGCTTTCGGCCGAACCATGCGAGCGGCCAACCGTGTGGTTGGATTTTCTGCCCAATTCACCTTCCAGCGGGGATAGAAAGGTTTCGAAATAAGACAGACAGAAGGCATCGGCCTGATGAACGATATCGGCCAACTCGGGATTGACTAGCGTGGTGAATACGATCGGGCGCATGCCGTCCGTTTCACCTTGGCTATTGATGCGGGCAACTGCGTCCTGAGCCTTTTCGAGGTTGTCGAGGAAGGGGATGCGGATCTGCTTGAATTCGACGTCCTCGAACTGGGTCAGGAGACTGTGGCCAAGGGCTTCGACGGTCAGGCCGGTGCCATCCGAGACGAAGAAGACAGTGCGTTTGAGTGTGATGGGCATCCGTTGATTTTAACCGCTGTTGCGCAATCCCGAAGCGATGCCATTGATGGCCAGGTGGATGCCGCGGGCGACGCGCTCGTCGGTTTCGCCGGCGCGGTGCCGCTTGAGCAACTCGACCTGCAGGTGATTCAGCGGGTCCATGTACGGGGCGCGCAGCTTGAGCGAGTTGCGCAGCATGGCATTGTCGGCGAGCAGTTCGTCCTGCTCCTCGATGGCCAGCAGATGTTTGCGGGTCAGTTCCCACTCGGCCTTGATGCGGCTGAAGATGCGTTCGCGCAGTTCGGCATCGGTCACCAGTTCGGCGTAGCGCGAGGCGATGGCGAGGTCGGTCTTGGCCAGCACCATGTCCATGTTGGAGAGCAGGGTGCGGAAGAATGGCCATGACTTCAGCATGCGGCGCAGCGTGGCAAGGCCGTCCGGATTGGCTGCCAGATAGTCGTCGACGGCAGAGCCGAAGCCGAACCAGCCAGGCAGCATCAGGCGGCACTGTGCCCAGCTGAAGACCCAGGGAATGGCACGCAGGTCTTCGATGCGCTCCGAGGCCTTGCGCGATGCCGGACGGCTGCCGATGTTCAGCAAAGCGATTTCGGAGACCACCGTCGACTGGCGGAAATAAGTGGTGAAGCCCGGCGTTTCATAGACCAGGCCGCGATAGGCGTTGAAGGCGCGGGCCGACAGTTCGTCCATCACGGCGTGGAAGGGCTGGGCCGGCTCGATCTGGTTCTCGTGATCGGTCAGGCTGGCTTCCAGCGTGGCGGCGAGCAGCACTTCGAGGTTGCGGCGGCCGGTATCCGGGTTGCCGTATTTGGTCGAGATGACTTCGCCCTGTTCGGTCAGGCGGATCTGGCCGGAAACGGCGCCGACCGGCTGGGCGAGGATGGCGTGATAGCTCGGGCCGCCGCCACGGCCGACCGAGCCGCCGCGGCCGTGGAACAGGCGCAGGCGGACGCCGTGCTGCTGGAAGGCGTGGGTCAGTTCGATCTCGGCCTTGTACAGTTCCCAGCCGGAAGTCAGGAAGCCGCCATCCTTGTTGGAGTCGGAATAGCCGAGCATGACTTCATGTTCGTTGCCGCGTCCGGCGATCAATTCGCGGTAGGCCGGCAGTTTGAAGATGCCATCCATGGTGGTGGCGCTCTTCTGCAAGTCCTCGATGGTTTCGAAGAGCGGGATGATGTTGACGTCGAGGCGCGGTTTTTCACCGGGCAGCAACAGGCCGGATTCCTTGAGCAGCAGGGCGAGTTCGAGCAGGTCGGAGACGCCGTCGGTCTTCGAGATGATGCAGTTGGGCAGGGCGG
>JAGWUW010000363.1 GCA_028868235.1 Betaproteobacteria bacterium
TGCTTCAGCTCCAGTTGGGCGCGGACCCGGGCGATAAGAACGGCGTTCTTGATCGGCTTGGTAATGTAATCTACAGCCCCTTCATTCAGGCCGCGTTGTTCGTCGATCTGGTCGCCGAGCGCGGTGACGAAAATAACCGGGATGTGGCGTGTTCGCTCGTCTTTGCCGAGTGCGGCGAGAACGGCATGGCCATCCATTTCCGGCATCATGATATCGAGCAGGATCAGGTCCGGCCGGGGTTCCAGTTGCGCATAACGCAGGGCGACGGCACCGGAGTTTGCAACGCGGACATCGGCGCCTTCCCGCTGCACCATCTCGGCCAGCGTTGCCAGATTTTCGGGCAGGTCATCGACAACCAGGATGAGCGGGCGTTGACCGTTCGCAAATACGAATTTTCCGCCCGCCAGCCTATCCGGCGATTGATCCGATTCGGCACTGGTCAATACTACTCTCCCATTTTTCCTCTGTTTGCTAGTTTCTCTCCGCAACCAAGGGCTGTCCAGTCGATTGTGGGTTTATTGGTACATTGTTTATTTCCATGCTTCGGGGATGCCATATCATTAGACTGTTGATGTCCTAATCCGGCAAGTTGGGGAATCATGAGCAATCGATCCACTCACGGTGACAAGCGCTCCTTCGCCAAGGAGTGGATGCTGCTACTGGCTGCATTAGCGCTGTTCGCCTTGCAGACGGCTTACCATTTGTACCAGACTCGGAAGCTGATTGAGCAGGAGGCGATCAGTCATCTCGAGAATCACAGCCTGGTGTTGAAGGAGGTCGTCGAGCGTTGCCTCGCGGGGATCGATGTGGCGCTCATTCATCTGCGCGATACGGCGCCTGCAAAAATGAGCGGCAAGGACGGTGGCAAGGCTCTCGCGGGTGAGCTTGGGGCCTTGCTCAATATCCTCGACACGGTACGCACCCTGGCTATTTTCGACGCCAAGGGGACAATGATCGCCGCCAATCGGCCTGAATTGGTCGGGCAGAGCTTTTCGCAGCGCGAGTATTACCAGGTTCTGAAAAAACAGCCGCATCCGGACCGTCTTCATGTCTCCCCACCATTTACCACCGTCATGGGGGTTTATACCTTTAACCTGGCGCGGCCGATTTACGATGCGCAGGGGGCTTTTGCCGGGCTTGTGTCAGCCACCGTCGATGTGGTGAGTCTGGGTAAACTGATCGAGGCCATGCATCCCTCGGAGGGTACGCGACTGAGTATCGATACCGGCGATGGAACCCTGCTTGTGATGGTTCCCCCCGACGTAAACGCGAAACCAGGTACCAACGTGAACAAGCCGGGTACCTTCTTTCGCCGTCACGTAGACGGTGGTCAGATGGACAGCCTGATGTACGGAATGTCCGGAATGCTGGGCGTGGAGAGCATCGTGTCCATGCGTACCCTGCAGCCGGGAGAACTGATCATGGATGCACCGCTGATGATTTCTTCAGCACGCAACCTGAACGATATCCTGGTTCCCTGGCGTGAACTCTTGCAAAGGCGGGTTGCGCTGTTTCTGCTGGTTGCGGTTTTGCTTGCCATCGCCCTCCGGCTTTTCCAGCGCAAGGTCGGCCGGGCCGAGGAGGCGTTGGCCTCGCTGATCGCCGCCTTTCCCGATGGCGTGGTTGTTCGCAACCTGGCCGGGGAAATTCTGCTCAGTAACGACCGGGCTCACCGCATACTGGGAGAGGAAGCTTTAGCCGAGCATTTACGCGTGCTGGCCGATGGCGCCGATCCCCAGCATGTCGAGATTCAGTTCATCGATGCTGCGGGGTGCGGACGATGGGCAGAATTACTTAGTGCTCCGCTGCTTTGGGAGGGTGCGCCGGCCATGGCCGTCAGCATTCGTGATATTACCGAGCGCAAGGCGACGGAGGAGCAGTTCGGTAAGCTGGCCAAGGCGGTCGACCAGAGTCCGGAGAGTATTGTGTTCACCGATCTCGACGGGAAGATCGAATACGTCAATGCGGCTTTCCTGCGCGTGACCGGCTATAGCTGGGATGAGGTCATCGGCCATAATCCACGCATTCTACAGTCGGGCGAAACACCGCCCGAGCGCTTTCGGGAGATGTGGTCCAGCCTAGCTGCCGGACGACCGTGGCGAGGCGAATTCGTGAACAAGCGCAAGAATGGCTCGACCTATCTCGAGCAGGCTAGTGTGGTGCCGATTCGCCAGTCCGACGGGAAGATTACGCACTACGTGGCGGTCAAGCTCGACGTCACCGAGCAGCGCCGCAATGAACGAGAACTGGCGGTCTATCGTGAAGGACTGGAGCGCTTGGTTAGCGAACGGACGACAGAGCTGGCCTTGGCCAAGGAGGCGGCCGAGACTTCGAGTTTGGCCAAATCGAACTTTCTGGCCAACATGAGTCACGAAATACGCACGCCGATGAATGCCATTCTCGGGCTGACCTATCTGCTGCTGCGATACGATCTCCCGACCGAACAGGCCGACAAAGTGCATAAGATTGCCGGTGCGGCTAACCACTTGCTGCAGATCATCGACGATATCCTCGACCTTTCGAAGATCGAGGCGGGAAAAATGCAACTGGAAGAGGCGCCGTTATCCCCCGGGGATGTCCTCCATTCTGTCGCCAACCTGATTCGTGATCGTGCCGCCGGCAAGGGGCTGACCCTGAATGTCGATGCCGAGGCATTGCCTCGCTCCCTGCTTGGCGACGAAATGCGGCTCCGCCAAGTGTTGCTTAATTTCTCCAGCAACGCCCTCAAATTTACGGAGCATGGCAGCATTACCATTAGCGGCAAGGTCGTGGCTGACGATGGCGAGCTCGCCGAATGTCGCTTCTCGGTAACCGACACCGGCATCGGAATTGCTGCCGATCAGGTCGATCGTCTGTTCAAGCCGTTCGAGCAACTCGACAATTCGACTACCCGCCGTTATGGCGGTACCGGACTAGGTCTGGTGATTGCAGGTCACCTGGCCCACCTGATGGGCGGGGAGGTCGGTGTTGAGAGTACGCAGGGCGTCGGTAGCACTTTCTGGATCAGTACGCGCTTGCGGCGGAGCATTGCCGAAGTGCGGTCAGCCGTTGCCCAGCCGGCTGACCGCAT
>JAGWUW010000364.1 GCA_028868235.1 Betaproteobacteria bacterium
ACGTTGGCGTGCATCACCTGCTGCTAACCGAAAACGACATCGGCTTCTTCAATCCGCATGCCCGTTTCTGTCCGCCGCTGCGCGCCCAGAACGACCGTCAGGCGCTGTCCGATGCGGTGGTTGCCGGCTGGGCCGCGATCTGTTCCGACCATACCCCGGTCGGCGCTGACGATAAGCTGCTGCCGTTCGGCGAAGCCAAGCCAGGTGCTACCGGTCTCGAAGTCCTGTTGCCGCTGACCCTGAAGTGGGCCGAGGCCGCCAAGGTTGATCTGCCGACTGCGTTAGCCCGTGTCACCGCTGGTCCGGCGTCGATACTCGGTCTTGACGCTGGTCATCTGGATATCGGTGTGGCAGCGGATGTCTGCATTTTCGACCCGGAGGCGACCTGGCAAGTGACGCCGGAAGCCCTGAAGAGCCGTGGGAAAAACTCGCCATGGACCGGCTATTTGATGACCGGCAAAGTCAAAACGACATTGGTTGCCGGCCGCAGGGTCTATCACGGCTGAATCTTGGTCGGTGCGTAAGCAATGGCGGGTTTTCCCCGCCAGTTTCATTTGCGGCCTAGCCGGTAAGTCCTGCTTTCAACAGAGCGGAGTCTCCTCTGGAAACAGATTTTCCATGCGCCCGCTGTTGAGGCGAGGCTGTCCGTCTGTGCCGGAGGCAGCCTTGCGAAGATGAGGATAATGCAATTTCATCTTGCTCAAACGTCGGAGGGCTCAGGTACTGGGCGTCGCCAGAGCAGCAATGACGCTAGGGGGGGCGCCAGTTACCTCCAGTACCTTGCGTCGCGATGTCTGGCCGCTTTTCAGGCTAACTGCGGACTTGGCCAGTCCGAGCGTATCAGCAACGAATTTCACTAGCGCGTCGTTGGCCTTGCCGTCGACTGGCGGCGCGGCGAGGCGAATTTTCAGCGCGTCGCCATGCAGTCCGGCGAATTCCGTCTTCTTGGCACCGGGCTGAATGTGCAGGGTCAGCGTGATGCGCCCGTCGCCGGCAACACGATACCAGTCTCTCACAGGAACATCAGGGCAACCTGCAGGAGCAGGATGGCGACGAGTGGCGACAAGTCGATACCCGAAATGGTCGGCAGGATGCGGCGAATTGGATCAAGGATGGGGCGTGTCAGTTGATAGGCCGGGGCAGCCAGCGGCGAGTAAGGATTGATCCATGAAAGCACGGCCTGCAAGATCAGAGCACCGATCAGGATGTAGACGGCCAGGCGGAGCAGGGCGCGGACGGCTAACCACAAGACCATCAGGGCAATGCTGCCAGGGTCGGCATTGAGGGACGGTCCGGCCAGGGCGATGAACAGAACAGACAAAGCTAGCTGTACGCCGAGTGCGGCGAGCAGGCTAGCCCAGTCGTAACCCCCGATACCTGGTATGACGCTGCGCAGCGGCTTGACCGCCCAACTGGTCAGCTTGACGACGAAATCGCCAATTTGCCCGGCAAACGACACGCGCATGGCCTGCATCATAAAGCGGAGCAGGAATAGTGTGCAGAAGAAGCTGGCAACAGCATCGAGCAGGAAGGCGATGGCTTGCATCAGCCGGCTCCGAGAATCTTGCCGAGTTCCTGGCCTCTTGCTTCGGCCGCCTTGCAGCCGGCGACGATCCCTTCTTTGACTCCTTTCTCGGCCATCACCTTGAGCGCGGCCTCTGTCGTGCCCCCCTTGGAGGTTACGCGCTCGCGTAGGGTCGAGGCCGGCTCACTCGACTGGGCAGCCAGTGCTGCGGCACCCTGCACTGTTTCAATGGCCAGCAGGCGACCCTGTTCCGCTGTGAACCCGAGCTCGGTAGCCGCTTGCTGCAGCGCTTCAATGAACAGGAAGACGTAGGCCGGGCCGCTGCCTGAAATGGCGGTCACGCCGTCGATTTTCGCTTCGTTGTCTATCCACACCGTAGTACCTACGGCTTTCAGAATGCGGTCGGCCTGTGTGCGCTGTTCAGCCGTTACTTCCGGCAAGGCGCACAGGCCGGTAATGCCGGCGCCGATGAGGGCCGGCGTATTGGGCATGCAGCGCACAATTTGGCGATGGCCGCCCAGCCAGCGTGACAGAGCAGCCATATCAAGGCCGGCTGCAATGCTGATAACCAGCGCGTTGCCGAGTTTGCCGACCAGCGGTGCGACGGCCTCCTTCATTTGCTGTGGCTTGACGGCCAGAATCAGGATGTCCGGTGCGGAGTGAACGGTATCGGCACTGGCGTGGCAGGTGACGCCGTAGCTGGCGGTCAGTTTGGCGCGTGCGTCGGCGCCGAGGTCTATGACGTCGATATCGGCAGCGGCAAAACCCTGTTTCACCATGCCACCGATCAGAGCGTTGGCCATATTGCCGCCACCGAGGAAAACGATTTTCATGCGTAGTTTCTTTCACCAAAAATAGCCGTACCGACGCGGACGATGGTCGCGCCTTCGGCTACGGCAGCTTCAAGATCGTGGGACATACCCATGGAGAGGGTGTCGAGCGGCAGGCCGGCGGCCCGGATTTGTTCGCTCAGTTCGCGCAACAGTCTGAACGGGCTACGCTGGGCCTGCTGATCGTCCACCGGTTCCGGGATGGCCATCAGACCGCGCAACTGCAGGCCGGGCAGGGCTGCGACCGCTCGGCACAATTCAAGCGCTTCACCCGGTGCGCAGCCGCTTTTGCTGATCTCACCGGAGACATTGACCTGGACGCAGACCTGAAGCGGCGGAAGGTAAGTCGGACGCTGCGCCGACAGCCGTTCGGCAATCTTTAGGCGCTCGATCGAGTGTACCCAGTCGAAATGCTCGGCCACCGGCTTGGTTTTGTTGCTCTGCAGCGGGCCGATGAAGTGCCATTCCAGGTTGCGCCCTGAAATGGCGGCAATTTTTTCGATGCCTTCCTGGACGTAGTTTTCGCCGAAGGCACGTTGTCCTGCCTCGGCCGCATCGACAACGCAGGAAAGCGGCCAAGTCTTGCTGACGGCAAGCAGGCGGACTGATTCCGGCGAACGGCCGACAGCCGCTGCTGCTTTGGAAATCCGCGCCAGGACGGCTTGCAGGTTGTCGGCGATTGCGCTCATAATCCATTAGGAATTAACAA
>JAGWUW010000365.1 GCA_028868235.1 Betaproteobacteria bacterium
GACCGGTATGATGACTTTGATCGTACCGAGGGCCGATTGCAACTGCTCGAATTGTCCGCCCCAGCGCAGCCAGTAGCCGGCGGGGACCGCCACCTGTCGATCGATGGCCTGCTGCGATTCGGACACAAACGAGCCGATATCACGGCCCCGCACGTTGGCGCTGACCACCACCAGCCGCTTGCCGTCCTCGCGGCTGATCTGATTCGGACCCGGCGTGAGGTTCAGTGTCGCCACCGCCGCGAGTGGCACAAAGCTATTTTTTCCATCCGGTGCTGCAGTTTTTGGCAACGCCACCGGCAGGCGGCGCAGCGCATCCAGGTCGCTGCGAACCTGTTCGGGCAACCTGACCACCAGATTGAACCGCCGGTCTCCCTGGAAGACAATACCAGCCGACTTGCCGTTGACGGCGGTGGCGACTGTTTCCTGGACATCGGCGAGGCTGATGCCGTAGCCGGCGATCTTGTCTCGGTCGATGTCGATGGTCAGCATGGGGAGCCCGGCCGTTTGTTCGACCTTCACGTCAGCTGCGCCAGCCGTCTTCTCAAGAATGGCCGCCACCTTGGCCGCGACATCGTTCAGGACCGTCATGTCATCGCCGAAGACCTTGACGGCCACGTCGCTGCGCACACCGGAGATCAATTCGTTGAAGCGCAACTGGATCGGTTGAGAGAATTCGTAGTTGCTGCCGGGGATTTTCTCAACAGCGGACTGCATCGCCGCCAGCAACTCCGGTCTGGAGCGTCGCGGAGTCGGCCATTGAGCCTCTGGCTTGAGCATGATGTAACCGTCAGAGATATTCGGGCCTTGGGCGTCCGTTGCGACCTCCGCTGTTCCCAGGCGGGTAAACACACGTTCAATTTCAGGGAAGCCCTGTTTTAGGGTGTGCTCGACCTGCTGCTGCATCAGCACCGCCTGTGTCAGGCTTGTTCCGGGGATGCGTAGGGCCAGGATCGCGAAGTCACCTTCGTTCAGACTCGGAATAAATTCGCTACCCAGCCGAGTAGAAAGCAGACCGCATAGTACGACGACGATGCCCACGCCTGTGAGCACGACCGGCTTGTTGCGCATGCTCCGGCCCAGCAGGGGAACATAGACGCGCCGCGCTACGCCCATCAAGCGGTTTTCGGACTCGCTGACTTTGCTGCCGATAAACAACGCAACCGCTGCGGGAATGAAGGTGATCGATAGGACCATCGCCGCCACGAGGGCGATGACTACTGTGAACGCCATCGGATGAAACATTTTTCCCTCCACGCCGGTCAGTGCGAAGATAGGGAAATACACGACGATGATGATCAGTTGCCCGAACAGCAGAGGCCGCTTCGCCTCATTCGATGCGCGGAACACCTCATGCAGTCGCTCGCTTCGACTCAATTGCCGCCCCTTCACCGCTTGGGCATGGGCCAGGCGCCTAACGCAGTTTTCCACGATGACGACAGCGCCGTCGATGATGATGCCGAAGTCGAGCGCGCCAAGGCTGAGCAGATTGGCACTGATCTTGTAAGTGACCATGCCGGTGAAGGTGAACAACATCGCCAACGGAATCACGAGCGCCGTGATCAACGCCGCGCGCAGATTGCCCAGAAACAGGAACAAGACTGCAATCACCAGCACCGCGCCTTCCAACAGGTTCTGCTTGACCGTGTGAATCGCCTTGTCGACCAGCACGGTGCGGTCATATACAGGCTCGGCCCGCACGCCCCGAGGCAACGTGCGGTTGATCTGCGCCAGCTTGGCGTCGACGGCCTGGGACACAGCGCGGCTGTTTTCACCGATGAGCATGAACACGGTGCCAAGCACCACCTCCTCGCCGTTTTCCGTCGCTGCCCCGTTACGGAGCTCGCGGCCGAGGCTAACGCTGCCAACATCGCGCATGCGAACCGTTACGCCTTGAATATTGGTCAGCGCGATGTTGCCGATGTCCGACAGCGACAACACCTGTCCGGGCAGCCGGAGTAAGAGCTGCTCGCCCAGCTTCTCGATATATCCGGCGCCCATATTACCGTTGTTGCGCTCCAGGGCACTGACCACGTCCTGCAGGCTCAAACCATAGGCGGCCAGCTTCTCGGGCGACGGCGCCACCTCGTACTCCTTGGTATAACCGCCGATCGAATTGACCTCCGTCACCCCCGTCACATTGCGCAATTGCGGTTTGATGACCCAGTCCTGGATCTCCCTCAAGTCCATCGACGAGTACGCGGTGCCGTCGGGCTTCCTGGCCTTGGCATCGGCCTTAACCGTCCATAGATAAATCTCTCCCAAACCGGTGGAGATCGGTCCCAGCGTCGGGCTGATATTGGGCGGCAGACTGTCTTTTGCCTCCTGGATGCGCTGGTTGACAAGTTGCCGTGCAAAGTAGATGTCGGTCCCCTCCTTGAAGATGATGGTGACCTGGGACAATCCATAGCGCGACATCGAGCGCGTCTGCTCCAGCTGTGGCAGACCGGCCATGGCTGTCTCGATCGGGTAGGTAATGCGCTGCTCGGTCTCCAGTGGCGAGTAGCCCGGCACTGCGGTGTTGACCTGTACCTGAACATTGGTGATGTCGGGAACGGCGTCGATCGGTAATTTTTGATAGCTGTAGATACCCAGTGCCGCCGTGCCTAGGGCCGCGAGCAGAACCAGCCAGCGCAGCTCGACGGCAATGCGAATGATGCGTTCAAACATGATGGTGTCCTAGTCGTTATCTTTGGCGCTGCTCTTGCCGAGTTCGGCCTTCAAGATGAAGCTATTGGCGGCGTACGGCACCCCCGCTTTCAGCCCGTTGACAATTTCGCTGTGCCGACCATCTGATCGACCGACCGTCACAACCTGAGTACGAAAACCATTCTTCGTACGCACAAATACGGTTGGTTTGCCCGCCAGGTCCTGTATCGCGTCGGCGCGCACGGCGACCGGAACCTTGACTTCCCCGTCGGCGACGTCGAAGTCCGCGAACAATCCGGGGCGCCAGTGTGTATTCGGGTTGGGTAGGACCACGCGTGCGAGCGCGCTGCGCGACTGGTCGCCGACCAGAGCGCTCACGTAGGTGATCTTCCCGATAGCGGAAGTA
>JAGWUW010000366.1 GCA_028868235.1 Betaproteobacteria bacterium
GAACTGGCCCGCGAGATGGGCATCCCGGTCGACAGCATCGTCAAGCTGGCCTCCAACGAAAACCCGCTGGGCATGAGCCCGAAGGCGCGCGTGGCTGTGGAAAAGGCAATCAGCGGTGTCGAGCGCTATCCCGACCAGTTCGACTTGATCGCCAAGGTCGCCGAACGCTGCGCCGTCGGTCAGAACCAGGTCGTTTTGGGCAATGGCTCGAATGACGTCCTCGATCTGATCGCCCGTGTTTTCCTGGCACCGGGGCGTTCGGCTGTTTTCGCCCAACATGCCTTTGCCGTCTATCCGCTGGCTACCTTGTCTACGGGCGCCGAGTTGATCGTCACGCCGGCCAAGAATTACGGTCACGACCTCGATGCCATGCGCGCCGCTATCCGCCCGGATACCCGTATCGTGTGGATCGCCAATCCGAATAACCCGACCGGCAATTTTCTGCCATATGCCGAGGTGCATGCCTTCCTTGCAAGCATTCCGAAGGACGTGGTGGTGGTGCTCGACGAGGCCTACAACGAGTACATCCCGGCGGCAGATCGCATCGATACCGCAGGCTGGCTCAAGGATTTTCCAAATCTGGTCGTCTGCCGTACTTTCTCCAAGATCTACGGCCTGGCTGGCTTGCGTGTCGGCTACGCCCTGGCTTCGCCAGAGGTTGCCGACCTAATGAATCGGGTCCGCCAGCCGTTCAACGTCAATAACCTGGCCCTGGCCGGCGCGCTGGCGGCATTGGATGACCACGAGTTCCTCACTGCCAGCTACGAACTGAATCGTCGCGGCATGGAGCAACTCGTTGCCGCCTTGAAGCGCTTGAACCTCGAATACATCCCTTCCTGCGGCAATTTCGTTACTTTCCGTGCTGGCGATGCTGTTTCAGTCAATCAGAAGCTTCTCAAACAGGGTGTCATCGTCCGCCCGATCGGTGGTTACGGCTTACCCGAATGGCTGCGCGTCACCATCGGCACCGAGGCGGAGAATGCCCGCTTCATCGAGGCATTGGAAAAGGCCCTGTAAATGGAGACCGGTTTGTCCGAGTTCGGCAAGGTCGTTATCTTCGGTACCGGCCTGATCGGCGGCTCGTTCGCGCTCGGCCTCAAGGAAGTCGGGGCGGTAGAGGAAGTGGTCGGCTTCGGCCGTACGCCGGCAACGCTTCGCAAGGCGCAGGAACTCGGTGTGATCGACCGGGCCGGGATCAATCCGGCGCACGAAATCGGCGATGCCGACATCGTCTTGGTGGCGACGCCGGTGGCGCAGATGCCGGAAATTTTCGAGCGCATAGCACCCTATCTGGGACCGAATACTATCGTCACCGACGGTGGCTCGACCAAGGGCGATGTGGTTGCTGCGGCGCGGGCGGCTTTCAAGGGGCATATCGGCAAATTCGTTCCGGCGCACCCCATTGCCGGGGCGGAGAATAGCGGCCCGGCTGCCGCGCGCTGGGATCTTTACCAAGGCAAGAAGGTCGTCGTCACCCCCTTGCCGGAAAACAACGACGACCGCCTCGACCGCATCAAGCGCGCTTGGTCGCTGTGCGGTGCAGACATCTACGAACTGACCCCGGAAATACATGACCGCGTGTTCGCTGCCGTGAGCCATCTGCCGCATTTGCTGTCGTTTGCACTGGTCCATGAGCTCGCCGTGCGCGACGACGCTGATCTGTTCTTCACCTTCGCTGCGTCCGGTTTCCGAGATTTCACGCGCATCGCCGCCAGTCATCCTGAAATGTGGCGGGATATCTGTCTCGCCAATCGCGAGGCGTTGCTGGGCGAACTGGACTCCTATCGGGCGCAATTGGACGAATTGCGTGTCGTCCTGGCCAACAATGATGGCGATGCGCTGGAGCAGACTTTCAACATCGCGCGGCAGGCACGCCGCAACTGGGCTGGCGACCAATGATGCTGGGATTCGGGCCAAGCGTGGCTAAAGGAAATTGGCGATGATTCTGGTCACCGGTGGTGCGGGCTACATCGGCTCCCACACCTGCGTCGAACTGGTCAACGCCGGGCACGAGATCGTTGTCTTCGACAACTTCTCGAACAGTCATCCGGAAGCCTTGCGGCGCGTACACGCCATTACGGGCAAGACCCTGCAGGTCGTCGAAGGGGATATTCGTGACCAACCTGCGCTGGAAGATACGATTCGTCGCTTCGGTTGCACTTCAGTCATTCATTTTGCCGGCTTGAAGGCGGTCGGTGAATCGGTCGAAAAGCCGCTCGACTACTACGACAACAATGTCGTCGGTACGCATCGCCTATTGCAGGCCATGGGCAACTGTGGGATCAAGACCCTGGTCTTCAGTTCCTCTGCAACGGTTTATGGCGAACCGCAGTTTCTGCCATTGACCGAGCGGCACCCGCTTTCGGCAACCAATCCGTATGGGCGCACAAAGCTGGTCATCGAGGACATGTTGCGTGATCTGTATCGTTCGGATCCTTCCTGGCGGATCGGCATCCTGCGCTACTTCAATCCGGTGGGGGCGCATGAAAGCGGGCTGATCGGCGAAGACCCGCAGGGGATTCCGAACAACCTGATGCCTTTTATCGCCCAGGTGGCCATTGGTCGTCGGGAGTGCCTCAAGGTATGGGGTAGCGATTACCCAACGCCGGATGGTACGGGGGTGCGCGACTATCTTCACGTTGTCGATCTGGCTGTCGGCCACCTGAAGGCATTGACTCGCCTGAGTGAGGCACTGTGTTTCGAGGTTAACCTCGGTACTGGTACAGGGTACAGCGTTCTTGACGTGGTAAAGGCTTTCGAAAAGGCCAGCGAGCGAACGGTCCGCTATGAGTTGGCTCCGCCACGTCCTGGAGATGTTGCCTCCTGCTATGCAGATCCGGCATTTGCCGCTGACCTTCTTGGTTGGCGGGCCGCACGCAATCTGGAATCGATGTGCGCCGATGCCTGGCGCTGGCAAAGCAAGAACCCGAATGGATTTCGGCAATTTGTGAAGTAGGTCGGGCATTAAATGAACTTGGGCCTCACGGGCTGTGCCGGCTTGATCGGCAGTGGTTTGATCAGTGGTTAATATCTATTGCGGAGGATGTT
>JAGWUW010000367.1 GCA_028868235.1 Betaproteobacteria bacterium
CGCTGCATCACCTTGTCGCGGTCTTCGGCAGGAATGCCTGGTCCATCATCGGCCACACTCATCGATACTCTGCCTGTCGCCCGCCTCACCGACAGGGTGATGTGGCTACCGGGCGGTGTATGCACCAGCGCATTCTCGATCAGGTTGGTGATTGCCTGGGCCAGCAATTCCGCATCGCCCCGAACCCGCACAGCCGGCTCGATCGCGGCCGAAAGGACGTGCCGGGCATCCTCTGCAACCGGGAGAAACGCCTGGTGGACACGCTCCATGATCTCGCTGAGATCGACCTGGGAAAATCGCTGCCTGCCGGCCCCTGCTTCAAGCGAGCTTATGCGCAGGAGCGCATGAAAGATGGCAAGGATCGAATCCGTTTGCGCAATTGCGGCATCGATCTGTGCGTCGGCCCCCTCTCTCTGTCTGTCAAAACCTTCCCTGATGGTTTCGAGCCTTTGCCTGAGGCGCGTCAGCGGCGTTCTCAGATCGTGGGCAATGTCCGTCGAGACCTGCCGCATTCCGGTCATCAGCCCTTCGATCCGATCGAGCATGAGATTGAGGTTTGTCGAGAGATCATCGAACTCGGGGCCCATGCCGATTGCGGGCAGTCGTTCGGCCATGCTGCCGTGGATGATGCGTCCGATCACCTGATTGACGCGGTCCAGCCGGCGCAGGAACACAGTTCCCACCACAAGGCCGCCGAGCAAGGCCAGAAGGCTGATCCCGAACCCGAACGCGATCGTCGACCTCTGGAGTGAGTGGCGAAGATCCGTCAGGTCCGAGGTGTCGCTGCCGACGACCAGGATGCTTCCATCGGCCAATCGCTCTCCCAAAGCCATCAACGAGACTGTGGCCGCGCCATCCTCGTCGCCACGGTCGAGAGGGGGCAAGATCAGGTCATGCCAGCCCACCCGCGCCGCTTCGGGCGGAATGGTTCCTGCCAGGCGATGCCCCTGACCGTCGACCAGCAGGTAGCGCAATTGATGCTCGCGCACCGCGCGCTCGCGGTACATGATCGACCGGAGCATCTGGGGCCGTCCCGCCACCTTGTCCTCGTCGCGCAGTGTGGCAACCTCGGCCGCGACACTGTCACTGGCGACTTCCATCGCATAACCGCTGACGGAACGTTCCACCTTGAACAGCAGCGCGCCAGTGCCGATCGCGAAGATCGCGCAGATCAGGATGGCAAAGCGAAACGCGCCGCTGCGCAGCAGGTTAGCCATCCGCATCGAACCGGTATCCCGCATTACGCACGGTGTGGATCAGCTCGCAATCAAATCCGCGGTCCACCTTGGCGCGAAGTC
Source organism: Betaproteobacteria bacterium (assembly GCA_028868235.1). GTDB lineage: Bacteria > Pseudomonadota > Gammaproteobacteria > Burkholderiales > Rhodocyclaceae > Azonexus. Next base: position 1,299 of record JAGWUW010000367.1, read on the forward strand.
GGCTCATGTGGCTTTCGATCAAATTGGTCCCAGGATCGAAATAGAAGGACCAGACATTTTCGAGCAGCATGGTTCGGGTCACGATCTCACCGGCATGGCGGATGAGGTACTCAAGCAATTTATATTCCTGCTGCTGCAGCTCAATCCGGCGTCCGGCCCGGGTTACCGTGCGCTTCAGGAGGTCAACTTCCAGATCGGCAACTGAGAGCCGCGTGGCCGTGTCCGTGATCGGCGGTCGCCTTCCTAGCGCCGCTAAACGCGCAAGCAATTCGGTACCTGCGAAGGGCTTGACCAGGTAATCGTCCGCTCCGGTTTCCAAGCCTTCGACCCGGTCATCGACATTGTCCATGGCCGTCAGGAATAACGTGGGTGTCTTGACGTTCGCTGCTCTGAGGGCCTTCAGGACGCTCAGTCCATCGACTCCCGGTACCATCCGATCGAGGATGAGAACATCGTAAACGTTCGCCGTACCGAGGAAAATGGCGTCGGGGCCGGTTGCGCATTCGTCCACGACATGACCTGCCGCGCGCAAGATTTTGCACACATGATCGCGTGTTTCCCCGTCATCTTCGAGCAACATCAGTTTCACGGCGGTGGCCTTTGGATGCGGCTATCACCTGTTTGAGCGAGCAAACAACGCCTTGGGGCTGCACAACACAAGTTGGCAATTCCCAATCTTGGGTCAATCGTAGGCGAATATCGGAACGTCTAACAAGTGACGCAAGGCATCTTCCGCCTTCGGAGAATTGACCATGCGAAAATTTCTTTGTCTTGGGGCCATCGCCATGCTGGCTTCCACCAGCGCCATCGCTGCCCCTGCCAAGCCTGCCTTCACAGGCGCCAATCTTGCGTCTCACGCCAAGGTGACCCTAGCCACCGCCCGCGCTACCGCCGTCGCAGCGCGGCCTGGCCTGATTACGGACCAGGAACTCGAGAAGGAAAAGGGCGGCAGTGGACTGCGCTATTCCTTCGATATCAAGAGCCACGGCAAGACCTTCGAGGTCGGCATCGATGCCGTGACCGGCAAGGTTCTCGAAAATGGCGCTGAGGGTCCCAACCCGGACTGATAAAACTTCGCAATCGTTCGCCGCCGTGCCGCGACACGGCGGCGTTCGTTGCAGACCATGGCCCGAACGGCTGATATGCTCGAACATGAGATGCTGGCCGTAACCATCCAAAGACATGGAGAGCAAACGTGAGCCACACCGAAGCGACCGCTGACGCCTTGAGTAAGGTTCCTGCGGTCACGCTGGGCTTCTGGATCATCAAAATTCTCGCGACCACACTTGGCGAGACGGCAGGCGACACCGTCTCGATGTCGATGAACCTTGGCTATCTTGTCGGGACGGCAATCTTCGCAAGTCTGCTGGTAGTGCTGGTCTGGTGGCAGATCCGCGCCAAATTTTTCACCCCTTGGCTTTATTGGGCAACGATCATCGCATCGACTACGGCCGGCACGACCATGGCCGATTTCGCGACCCGCTCGCTCGGCATTGGTTACACGGGGGGATCGACCCTGCTTTTCGGTTGCGTCGTGCTGGCACTCCTGGCCTGGCACCGAACGTTGGGCTCCATCTCGGTCGATACCGTTAAGTCGGCCAAAGCCGAGACTTTCTATTGGATTACCATCACCTTCTCGCAAACGCTTGGCACGGCGCTGGGCGATTGGGCCGCCGATACAGGCGGGCTTGGCTATCTTGGAGGTGCTGCGCTGTTCGGTACTGGCCTTGCTGCCCTGCTTGC
>JAGWUW010000368.1 GCA_028868235.1 Betaproteobacteria bacterium
GAAAAGTTCGGCATTCCCCAGATTTCCACCGGCGACATGCTGCGCGCCCAGGTCAAGGCGGGCACGCCGCTCGGCCTGGAAGCCAAGAAGCACATGGACGCGGGCGGCCTGGTGCCGGACGCTGTCATCATCGGCATGGTCAAGGATCGCCTGACCCAGGACGACTGCAAGAACGGCTACCTGTTCGACGGTTTTCCGCGCACTATTCCCCAGGCTCAGGCCATGAAGGATGCCGGTGTGCCGATCGAGTTCGTGCTTGAAATCGACGTCCCAGATAGCGACATCATTGAACGCATGGCAGGTCGCCGTGCCCACCTGGCATCCGGTCGTACCTACCATATTAAATTTAACCCGCCCAAGGTCGAGGGCAAGGACGATGTGACCGGCGAACCGCTGGTTCAGCGCGACGACGACAAGGAAGAAACGGTCAGGAAGCGTCTGGAAATCTATCACTCGCAAACCAAGCCGCTGGTCGATTTCTACAGCAAATGGGCTGCAGAAGGCGACGCTAAGGCGCCGAAGGTACGCAAGGTTGCCGGCGTCGGCAATGTCGACGCGATTACCAAGAGCGTTTTCGAAGCTCTGAAATAAGGAGCGATAGATGGCGGCGAAAAATGCCTTCTACGCACAGTCAGGGGGCGTCACCGCCGTTATCAATTCGACGGCGTGCGGCCTGATTCAGGAAGCGCGCCGCCATCCCGACAGGATCGGGAAAGTTTATGCCGGGCGCGACGGCATCATCGGCGCCTTGACCGAAGACCTGATCGACACCAGCCTAGAAACCGACGAGGATATCGCCCGCCTGCGCCATACACCGGGTGGCGCCTTCGGCTCCTGCCGTTACAAGCTAAAGAGTCTCGAGCAGCACAAGGCGCAATACGAACGCCTGATCGAGGTGTTCAAGGCGCACGACATCGGTTATTTCTTCTACAACGGCGGCAACGACTCCATGGATACCGCCTGGAAGGTGTCGCAAATCGCTGAGAAGATGGGGTATCCGGTGGTTTGCGTCGGCGTGCCGAAAACGGTCGACAACGATCTGCCGCATACCGATTGCTGCCCTGGTTTCGGGTCTGTCGCCAAATATGTCGCGACCTCGATCCGTGAAGCGGGCTATGACGTCGCGTCAATGGCGCGTACCTCGACCAAGATTTTCGTGTTGGAAGTGATGGGCCGCCATGCCGGCTGGATCACTGCGGCGTGTGGATTGGCTTCCGGCAATGGCGGCGAGCCGCCGCACATTTTGCTGTTTCCGGAAGTGCCCTTCGATCCGGAGCGCTTCCTGGCTCGCGTCGACGACTGCGTGAAGCTATATGGCTATTGTACCGTCGCCGTGTCGGAAGGTCTGTCGGATGCGGCGGGCAAGCTGATTGCGGAATCCGGCAGCAAGGATGCCTTTGGTCATTCTCAGCTAGGCGGCGTCGGTCAGGTTGTTGCGCAACTGATCAAGGATAAACTGGGCTACAAGTATCATTGGGCGCTTGCCGATTACCTGCAGCGTTCGGCCCGCCACCTGGCCTCAAAGACCGACATCGAGCAAGCGCACGCCTTGGGTATCGCTGCCGTCAAACTTGCCCTGCAAGGCAAGAATGCTGTGATGGCGACTGTCGAGCGCCTGGTCGACAAGCCGTATCGCTGGCAGATCGGCGATGCGCCGCTGGCCGAGATCGCCAACGTCGAACGCAAGATGCCTCCGGAGTTTATTTCGCCGGATGGCTTCCACATTACCGAGGCCTGCAGAACCTACCTGCAACCCTTGATTGCCGGCGAAGAACCGCCGCCTTACCGGGACGGTTTGCCCGACTACATTCGCTTGAGGAATATTGCGGTGCCCAAGAAGTTGGAGGCTTTCGCTATCTGATTTTGTTCGTCACGGAGGGGAGAGTAATGAGTACAGCGTTGTTACTGGCGCTTGGTTGCGCCGTGTTGGCAGTCCTGTATGGCTGGATTTCCAGCCAACAGATCCTCGCGTTGCCGGCCGGCAACGAACGCATGCAGCAGATCGCAAAGGCTGTACAGGAAGGCGCTGCTGCCTACCTAAGCAGACAGTACAAAACCATCGCCATCGTCGGCATCATTCTCTTCCTCGTCATCGGCCTGGTACCCAAGTTGGGTTGGCTGACCGCCGCTGGTTTTCTGGTTGGCGCCGTGCTGTCCGGTGCGGCCGGCTTCATCGGCATGAATGTTTCGGTGCGTGCCAACGTGCGCACGGCAGAGGCTGCCCGGGGGGGAGTCGCGCCGGCCCTGGCTGTTGCCTTCAAGGGGGGGGCAATTACGGGCATGCTGGTAGTTGGTCTCGGCCTGCTCGGGGTGGCTGGCTATTTCGCCTTCCTGAAATCCGTTGTGGGTGGTTCCGATCTGCACCATGTCATTGAGCCGTTGGTTGGCTTGGCCTTCGGTTCTTCTCTGATCTCCATCTTCGCCCGTCTCGGCGGCGGCATCTTCACCAAGGGCGCCGACGTCGGTGCCGACTTGGTGGGTAAGGTTGAAGCAGGCATACCAGAGGATGATCCGCGCAATCCGGCCGTGATAGCCGACAACGTCGGCGACAACGTTGGCGACTGCGCCGGCATGGCGGCCGATTTGTTCGAGACCTATGCGGTAACCGTTGTTGCCACCATGGTGCTGGCGGCACTGACGATAAAGCAGTATGCCAGCCTGGGTGAAAATCTGGTGCTCTACCCGCTGGCTCTGGGCGGCGTATCGATTATTGCTTCCATTGTCGGTTGCATGTTCGTCAAGGCAACTGAGGGCGGCAAGATCATGGCCGCTCTTTATCGCGGCCTGATCGTCGCTGGCGTGTTGGCGCTGGTGGCGTACTATCCGATCACTTCCTGGTTGATCGGCACCGGCGATGCGGCAGCCAAGATTACGACAGCCTCAATGTTTGGTTGCTCGGTTGTCGGTCTGGTGCTGACCGCTGCACTGGTGTGGATCACCGAGTACTACACAGGTACTGACTATGCACCGGTCAAGCATGTCGCTTCATCGTGCCAGACCGGTCACGCCACCAACATCATCGCCGGTA
>JAGWUW010000369.1 GCA_028868235.1 Betaproteobacteria bacterium
GCCTTGGTACGCAATCTGGCGCTGACTGCACTCGATGAAGAAATAAGTGCCGATGACGTACTACGTGTCATGCCGCAGGAGGCTGGGAACAAACCGGAAATACAGTCCCTGCTGCCGCTGTTCGATCAGCCTCTGCGCGAGGCTCGTGATGCTTTCGAGAAGTTGTATTTCGAGCATCATTTGCGGCTTGAGGGCGGCAATATGACGAAACTGGCTGAGCGCTCGGGGCTGGAGCGGACGCATTTGTATCGCAAGCTCAAGCAACTGGATGTCAAACTTGGCAAGCGCGGCGACGAGTAAGCCGGGACGGTTCCGGTAGGAAAGAGAGGGTGGAAACCCGCCTGTTCGGATGAGGGCGGGCGGCCTGCCGTTTTTTCATGATCCAGCGCAAGTGACCGCGAGCGGGGAAAGGCGGATAATGCCGCTTTTCCGATTTTCTGGCGGAGTCCGACGTGAGCCGACCCAAGAACGATACCTTCCTGCGCGCCTTGTTGAAGGAGCCGACCGAATACACCCCGCTGTGGCTGATGCGCCAGGCGGGCCGCTACCTGCCCGAGTACTGCGAAACCCGCAAGCGGGCCGGTAACTTCCTGAATCTGTGCAAGTCGCCGGCCATGGCTTGCGAAGTGACGTTGCAGCCGCTGGCCCGTTACGACCTAGACGCCGCCATCCTGTTCTCGGACATTCTGACCGTGCCGGATGCGATGGGACTCGGCCTGTACTTCGCCGAAGGCGAGGGTCCAAAGTTCGAGCGTCCGCTGCGTGAGGAATGGGCGATCAACAACCTGACCGTACCTGATCCCTACGAACACCTTGGCTACGTCATGGATGCAGTGTCCGAAATCCGCCGCGCCCTGGACAACTCGGTGCCGCTGATCGGCTTCTCCGGCAGCCCCTACACGCTGGCCTGCTACATGGTTGAAGGCGAGGGCTCCAGCGATTTCCGAAATATCAAGGGCATGCTTTACAACCGGCCGGATCTCCTGCATCGCATCCTGTCGGTGACAGCCGATTCGGTGATCTCCTACCTGAACGCCCAGATCGACTGTGGCGCACAGGCTGTGATGATTTTCGATACCTGGGGCGGTTCGCTGTCGAACGCGGCCTACCAGGAGTTTTCGCTGCAGTACATGCAGCGCATCGTTGCCGGCCTGAAGAAAGAAAACGATGGCCAGCGCATACCGAGCATCGTGTTTACCAAGAATGGTGGCCTATGGCTCGAGAAGATCGCCGCCATCGGTTGCGATGCCGTCGGGCTGGACTGGACGGTGGATATCGGCGAAGCCCGCCGGCGGATTGGTGACCAGGTAGCCTTGCAGGGTAACCTCGATCCGAACGTCCTGTTCGCGCAACCGGAAATCGTTGCTGCAGAAGCGAAGAAGGTCCTTGATAGCTACGGCCCCGGCAATACCGGCCATGTCTTCAACTTGGGTCACGGAATTTCCCAGTTCACGCCGCCGGAGAGCGTTACGGCTCTTGTCGAAGCGGTTCATTCGCACAGCCGTTTATTACGTAAGTAATGCCCATAAGAGGGTGGCAACGCTTGACTTATACACAGAGTTTCGCCACCCCACGGAAAAATCCTCGCAAAAACCCTTGACAGCGCGGTGTTTATTCAACTTGTTGAATTTAAATGATTTTGTGTTCTGCTCAATATTTCGGCAGATTGACAAAATCCTTACCAGCCCGTTACTTAACGCCTGACCTACGAAGTAATTCACAAAGTTATCCACAGTTTTTGTGGACAACTTTGAAAGCTGCCGATTTTGTCGCGAATCAGCCTCCATTTTCGGAGAAATGACGGCTTCGGCCGCTGAAACGATGCCCGTACTGCGTGTTGCCCTCGATTTACCATTGCATCGGCTCTTCGACTATGTCGCCGAGTCGGCTACATCCGCGGATATTGGGTGTCGCGTCCGGGTGCCTTTCGGGCGTGGAGAGAAGCTTGGAGTGATCGTCGACGTGGCCGATGCCAGTGACTGGCCGGTAGCCCAACTTAAGGCTGCCGGTGCAATCCTCGACGATCTGCCGCCCTTGCCGAGGGATTTCTTTGGCCTATGCGAATTTGCCAGCAACTACTACCAGGCCGCATTTGGCGAGGTTGTCATGCAGGCTCTGCCAGTCGGGTTGAAGCGCCTCGATCCGCCGGACCGGCGCCATGCTAGGGCTAGCAAACCGCCTACCCTGCAGTCTCCGCCGGAACTGACCGGTGAGCAGGCTACAGCGGTAGCGGCAGTCGACCCGGCAGCAGGATTTGCCCCTTATTTATTGCACGGTGTGACCGGCAGCGGCAAGACCGAGGTGTACCTGCGCTTGATCGACAAGGCGTTGGCCGCTGGGAAACAGGTCCTGTTGCTGGTGCCGGAAATCAACCTGACGCCGCAACTCGAAGGCCGGGTTCGCGCCCGCTTTCCGAATTGCGGGATTGTCTCGTTGCATAGCGAACTGGCCGAAGCGGCGCGTGAGCGCAACTGGCGGGCGGCCTTTTCCGGTGAGGCGAGCATTGTTCTCGGTACCCGGCTGGCTATTTTCACGCCGATGCCTCGCCTCGGCCTGATTATCGTAGACGAAGAGCACGACTCCTCGTTCAAACAACAGGATGGTATGCGCTATTCGGCGCGCGACATCGCGGTATTTCGCGCCAACCAGTTGAAAATCCCGGTCATCCTGGGGTCGGCGACCCCATCGCTGGAGTCGTGGGCCAATGCACAGTCCGGGCGCTATCGCATGCTGACCTTGCGCGAACGGGCCAATCGTGAGGCTACCCTGCCGGCAGTCAAGCTGCTCGACACACGTCGGATGGTGCTCAAGGACGGGGTCAGCGAACCGCTGATCGCCGCTATCCAGGATCGATTGAAGCGGGGGGAGCAGAGTCTGGTCTTCCTTAATCGCCGGGGCTATGCACCAGTTCTGGCCTGTCCAGCTTGCGGCTGGGTATCACGTTGCAAACGCTGCGCCGCCAACCTGGTGCTACATCTGGCCGATCGCCGCCTACGTTGCCATCACTGCGGCTTCGAGCATCG
>JAGWUW010000370.1 GCA_028868235.1 Betaproteobacteria bacterium
GAAGCGAAGTTCTCTGGCTTCGTGTTCAAAATCCAGGCCAATATGGACCCCAAGCACCGTGACCGCATCGCTTTCTTGCGTGTCTGTTCTGGTCGTTTCGACCGGGGCATGAAGGTCAAACAGGTGGCGACCGGCAAGACTCTGTCGATCAACAACGCCATCACCTTTATGGCGCGCGACCGGTCGACGGCCGACGAGGCGTGGTCTGGTGACATCATCGGCATCCCCAACCACGGCACGATCCGCCTGGGCGAAACTTTCACCGAGGGCGAGGACCTGCGCTTTACCGGTATCCCGTCCTTCGCCCCGGAAATGTTCCGCCTGGCGCGTATCGGTAATCCGCTGAAGATCAAGCAACTCCAAAAGGGTCTCCAGCAGCTGGCCGAGGAGGGGGCGACCCAGCTGTTCCGTCCGATTTCCGGTTCCGACATGATCCTCGGCGCGGTCGGTGCGCTGCAATTCGACGTTGTCGCCCACCGTCTAGAGCACGAATACGGCGTGCAGGTCATCTTTGAAAGCTACAACTGCTCGACAGCACGCTGGATCACCGGTGATCCAGCCGAACTGCGCCAGCTGTCCGACCGCTACAGCGCCAACGTCGCACTCGATGGTGCCGACGATCCGGTCTATCTTGCACCAAACAATGTCTATTTGAACATGGTCAAAGAAAAGTATCCCAATCTGCGCTTCCTCGAAGCGCGTGAGGTAGCTTGATCATGACGATCCGCGTTCAGGAAGCGGATTTCGATGTCGGTGCCGAACTGGCCGCCCTACGCGCCGGTGATGCTCGTGTCGGCGCATTGGCCAGCTTTCTTGGCTTGGTTCGCGACCTGAACGATGGGGCCTCAATTTCGGAAATGATGCTGGAGCACTATCCCGGCATGACCGAGAAGGCGCTCGAGGAGATCGTTTGTGAGGCGAAGGGGAGATGGGATATCTACGATGTCTTGGTCATTCACCGTATCGGGCCACTTAAACCCTGCGATCAGATCGTGCTGGTTGCCGTAACCAGCGCCCATCGCAGCGAAGCTTTCGCCGCCTGCGAGTTCGTCATGGATTATTTGAAGACACGCGCTCCGTTCTGGAAGCGTGAGGTGACACCGGACGGTGGCCGCTGGGTGGATGCCCGCGATGCTGACGACAGTGCTGCAGAACGCTGGCAGAAATAAAAAAAGGGGAGCTGTGGCTCCCCTTGTTGCTTCAGGCTAGGGCTTCAGGTTTTGAAGCGTGCTACCGTTTGATGTAGGGATGCCGATAGCGATTGCAGGTGACGGGCGGCATCGGCCGTATGGCGTACGGCGACCGCACTTTCTTCGGACATCTGGGCAATGGTTTCCAGCTTTTGGGCGATTTCGTTGCTGGCCATGCTCTGTTCGGAAATCGAGTCGGAAATCCCGTTGACCACGTCGGTCACGCGCAACGCGCCGTCCCGAATCTGGTTGATCGAGTCGCCAGCCCGGTTGGCCAATTCGACCCCGTTGCTCACTTGCTCGACGCCAGCCTGCATGCTGCTCACGGCACTTCGGGTGCCGTTCTGAATCTTGGCGACCATGTCGGTGATTTCGGTAGTCGACAGACTAGTGCGCTCGGCCAGCTTGCGCACCTCGTCGGCGACGACTGCAAAGCCGCGCCCCTGTTCGCCAGCACGGGCAGCCTCAATGGCAGCATTGAGGGCAAGCAGGTTGGTCTGGTCGGCAATGTCCTTGATGGTGTTGACGATGGAGGTAATGTGGTCGGACTGGCGTCCCAATTCTTCGACGATTTGAGACGAAGACTGGACGGCGTCTGAGATCTTGCGCATTTCACGGGCCGCGTTGTGGATTACCGCAGCCCCGTCTTCGGACAGCGCTCCTGCCTCGCGCGAGATGCCGTGGGCTTCAGCGGCATTCTCCTTGACCTGATCGATGCTGACCGCCATTTCCTCGACGGAAGCCGCCATCGACGAAGCCGCATCGCTTTGCTGGCTGGCACGTTGGGCGACCTCTTCCGAAGCGGAGAGCAGGCGGTCGGCTGCATCAGCAACCTGAGAGGCGTTGCTGACGATGCTCGAAATCATGTTGCGCAACGTTTCCTGCATGTTTCCAATATTGGCGAGCAGGCTATCGCTGTTGTTGGCTGCGTACTCGACCGGAGTGGCCAGGTCGCCAGAGGAGATGCGTTTGGTGATGTTCGAGACGACGCTGGGGTCGCCGCCCAAGGTGCGGAAGATGTTGCGCGAGACGAGTAGCAGTGAAATGCCGATGAAACCGCCGATACCTAGACCCCACAGGGCTAGGTGGATAGCTTGCTCGCGGAACTTAATATCGACGTCGTCGATATAGATGCCGGTACCGATCACCCAACCCCACGATTGAAAGCCCGCCACGTAAGAGAGCTTGGGTACTCCGTCATCTGAGCCGGATCCCGGTTTGGGCCACAGGTAGTCGACGAAGCCGCTGCCCTGCGTTCTGACGACCTGATTCATTTCATTGAAGAATAGCTTGCCGTTCTTGTCTTTGAGCTGATCCAGCTTCTTGCCCTGCAGTTCCGCCTTGATCGGGTGCATGATCATCATCGCGTCGAGCGTCTGAATCCAGAAATATTCCGTCTTGTCGTAACGCATATTGCGGATTGTTTCCGACGCCTCATGCTGCGCTTGTTCGCGGGTCAGTGTGCCGGCCTTTTCCAGCGCTTCATAATGAGCGATCGTGGACAGCGCAACTTCGGTCAGATTGCGGACCTTTTCCTTGCGGTCGTTGAGTAACTCGCTGCGAGAATTGATTAGCACTACGGCGAACAATGCGACCAGTGCCAATATTGTGGCGACAGTCATGGCCGCGAGCTTGCTTCGTAAAGTCAGGCCTTGTTTATTCATTGATTGGCCTCTCCCTAATTAAAATAACATATGTGCGAAAAATTCCATGTGAATTTAGCACAAACTGCCGTCTATTGTGCAATTGTTGAGCAGTTTTAATTCGGGTGAGCTGGGTTGGGTATCTTGAAATGCCTTCGGCCAACCCTATTTATCGACTATCCCG
>JAGWUW010000371.1 GCA_028868235.1 Betaproteobacteria bacterium
GACAGCCCCTCAACCGTTTCCTGTAAGCGCAGTTGCAAGCGAGCCCGGCTATTCATCTGCCCCAGCAACTCCTGATTCTGCCGCTCCAGTTCGATATCCACACGAGTACGCAGCAGTTGCGAATTCCGCGCAACACGAGCGGAGAGTTCCTCCTGCCGGCGGCTGATCGCTTCGCAAGTGTTCATCGCTGGCAGTAAGCGGCGTTGCATGAATTCATAGAAAGTCGGCAGGCCGGAGATGCGCGTTTCGCGTAATTCCTCGATGCGCTGCATGACCAGCCCGTGATAGGCGCGTGAGGCGCCGAAGCGAAAGGTAGTGCGGGCGACGGAGTGTTCGACCCCCGCAGCGAGTGCCGACAGAGCGGCTAGTACATCGCGTTCGTCCTGCGCGCTGCGTGCCTGCCCGATGCGGTCCATCAACTCGGCCAGCTCCTTTTCGCCGGTATACAGCCAGCGGCCGACTTCCTTGGCGACCGGCAGGCCGAGCAGGGCCATCAGGCGGTAGGTCTCGATCTCAACCAGGCGCTGTACGGTGCGCCCGGTCTGGCGTTGGGTCATGCCGGCGTTGAGGACGAGGAAGCGCGAGAAGCCATTGTCGATCTTGAAATCGGTAAAGATCCAGGCTGTGTCGTCGGCCACCTTGGCAGCGACCATGGTGCGGCCATTCGGCGTCAGGCTGGCGAGAATGGAGTCCGGGCTGATTTCGTCGGTTGAGCGAAGTTCGACATGCGTGGCAACGATTAGCTTGCCGGGTATGCTGGAAATCCACTCTGGATGTACGGCGTCGAAGGCGGTGACGTCCGGGTGCAGTTCCTCGCCACTGGCCAGCGGGCGGAAGAAGGTGTAGCTGGAAAATTCAGTGTGCAGCTCCCAGCGCATGCGGAAGGCACCGGTGTCAATCATCAGGTGCGAGTCGGAGCTCTCGATCGCGTTGCAGACATGGCTCTGGCACAGCTTGGCCAGATTGTCGCGCGCCGCTGGTGCCTTCTCGGCGCTGTGCTTGAAAACCAGATGTGAGACGAGTACGGCCCCGACCAGCGGTACGGGCGGGCGGGCGTGGAACTCGTTATTCAGGCGCTGGCGGAGCGGATGCTCCTGGAGCTCGGAAAGCGCAAGGCGAGGATGCATGATCGGCGTCGTCGAAGTCATTGTTGCGGTGCACCAGATTGTAGCGTAACAAAATCAGCTTGCTCCACGGGCGATCAGGTGGCGGCTGAATTCCTGTTCGAGGGCGGGAGCGGACTGTTCGAGGAGGAATTCGCGGAAGCGCTGGCCGGCCGGTAGAAGACGCTTGGCATTCATGTTCACTACGTACCATGTACGCTCGATTGGGGTGCCGAGGACATCGAGGATACATACTTCGCCGGTCTTCAATTCCAGCGGCAGGGTGTGCAGAGACATTAGCGCTACGCCCATGCCGGCCATCACGGCCTGTTTGATCGTCTCGTTGCTGCCCATGCTGATGGTGCGGGGCGGCGTGAACAGGTGGTTCTTGAACATTTCCTCGGCCACCCGGCGCGAGCCGGAACCTTCCTCTCTGAGCAGAAAGGTTTCGTGACGTAGCTCGTGCATGTCGAAACGGCGGGCATTGCGCAGTGGATGGTCGGCGGGACCGATCAGCACGTAGGGATGGTTGGCCATCGGCTCGGCATGGGCGTCGATCTCGGTCGGGATGCGTCCCATCACGGCAAGATCAATGGCATTGTCCTGCAGCTTCTGGAGCAGGCTTTCGCGGTTACCGACCGAAAACTGCACCTCGATGCCGGGGTGGGCCTGCGAAAACTGGGCCAGCAGGCGCGGCATGAAGTACTTGGCGGTGCTGACTAGACCGACCGATAGCTGGCCGACCTCGGCGCCCAAGAGGCCCTGCAGATTGGCCTCGGCATCCTTGATTTCACCCAGGATGCGCAGGGCATGGTGCATCAGCAGATCGCCGGCATCGGTCAGCGCCACGCCGCGCCCCATACGCTCAAATAGCGGCAGACCGACATTGTCCTCTAGCTGCTTCAGTTGCATCGACACGGCCGGCGGCGTCAGGTGAAGCTCCTCGGCGGCGCGTGCGTAGCTCAGGTGGCGGGCGGCGACGACGAAGATTTGCAATTGGCGCAGGGTCAGGGTGCGGACGAAGTTCATGTTTGCCTGATGTTGTTGTGCGTTCAAAAAAGCGACGGCTTAACTGTAGTGTCTGGTTCGAAGATGGTCAAACCACTTTCCGGGCAGCCATAAAAAACCCCGCCGCAGCGGGGTTGGCTGTCAATCATGCCGCTGGCCGCAACTTATGGCGCCACCCCGGATAAAGCTTGTCCGCATCCTGTGGGAAGGACTCGAATGCCCGGGCGAATTCATAATGGTTTTTCGCCCATTCCACCGGATCAGCGCCCGCCTTCCAGCAATCGTAAGCCTGGCGTAGCGAACGCGCCCCGGCAGCCGGACTGTCGATGTGGCCGTAGGAGCCGCCGCCGGCGGTATTGACCACGTTGCCATGACCCAGATTGTCGAAAAAGCCGGGCAGGCGCAGGGCGTTCATGCCGCCGGAGATGATCGGTGTCGTCGGTTTCATGCCGTACCACTCCTGGTGATAGATCGGGCCGGTATAGCTGTCGCGCTCGATGATGTAGGCACAGGCGCGGTCGTCCTTGTCGCCTTCCATCTTGCCGTAGCCCATGGTGCCGACGTGGATGCCGGAAGCCCCTTGCAGACGTGACATTTTCGCCAGCACATAGGCCGTGTAGCCGCGCTTGGCGGAAGGCGAGGTGACGGCGCCGTGGCCGGCCCGGTGGTAGTGCAGGTACTGGTTGGCGAAGTGGCGGCGGGCGGTGGTGATCATGCCCGGGCCGCCGACGTAGCCGTCGACCAGGAAGGCGACCTTGTCGGCATCCGGGCCGAAGGTGCGCAGGATGTATTCGCCGCGGGCGATCATCTCGTAGTGGTCGTCGGCGGTGATGTTGGCCGAGAAGATCTTGGCCTCGCCGGTCTTGTCCATGGCGCGCTTCATGGCGTCGGCCA
>JAGWUW010000372.1 GCA_028868235.1 Betaproteobacteria bacterium
GGCCATCATGGTACACATCGCCCTGACCACCGTCGCCGCGCTACTGGGTGAGGCTTTAATGCTCGCGGTACGCCGCCGCCCAATCGGCATGTTCCTGAGCGATTTGTCCGCCGTCGTCACGGCTTGGTTGATTGCTCTTTCCTTTCCACCGCTGGCCCCTTGGTGGCTAACGGTGACGGCGACCCTGTTCGCCATCGTCATCGTCAAGCAGCTCTACGGCGGTCTGGGACAGAACCCGTTCAATCCGGCGATGATCGCTTACGCTATTTCCATCGTCTCCTTCCCGGCCCTAATGTCGCAATGGCCGGGTACCGATGGTCACTTCTCCAGCCAGTTGCAGGTCATTTTCGGGCTAGCACCCCGTGTCGACAGCCTGACCTCGGCAACACCGCTCGATGCGCTGAAAACGGCGCTGATGCTGGCCGGCGATTCGCATACGGCGACGGTGGGCAGCATCCGGGCCAACGCGGAAATTTTCGGCCTGTTCGGTGGCCACGGCTGGGAGTGGGTTGCCATCGGCTATCTGGTAGGCGGCCTATGGCTGATCCAGCAGCGTATCATCACTTGGCACATGCCGACAGCCTTCATTGTCGGCATGACGCTCATCGCTGCACCGCTCTGGCTGTGGCAACCAGACAGTTACGCCAGCCCGCTATTCCATCTGCTGAGCGGCGGCGCCATGCTCGGCGCTTTCTTCATAGTCACTGATCCGGTTAGCGGTGCAACCACACCGCGTGGAAAGCTGATTTTCGCTGCCAGTATCGGCCTGCTCGCCTACCTGATCCGTGTCTTTGGCGGCTACCCCGATGGCGTCGCGTTTGCTGTATTGCTCCTCAACATTTGCGTGCCGTTGATCGATATGTATACCCAGCCACCCGTATTCGGCATGAAGGACCAGTGACATGGTGACCGTCAAGGAACCTACCGCCACCAATATGGCGACGCGCACCGCGGTCATCCTGGTGTTTTTCGTCGCCGCTTTCACCGCCGCCCTGGCCATCGTCTACACCATGACCAAGCCGGCTATCGACGCTTCGGCGGCTGAAGAGAAAATGCGGACGATCAACGAAGTCCTCCCCAGCGACCTGTACGACAACGACCTGCTGGCCGACACTCTGACCCTGCAGGCCACTCCGGAACTGGGCCAGGATGACGAATCTACAGTCTATCGCGGCCGCCTCAAGGGTGAAGCCTCGACCCTTGTCCTCGAGGCCATCGCTCCGGACGGCTATGCTGGAAAGATCCGCATGTTGCTGGCCATTCGCGCCAACGGCGAAGTGGCCGGCGTGCGTGTCACGCTACACAAGGAAACACCGGGACTGGGCGACTACATCGAGCCGAAGAAGGACAAGAACAAGACCCGTCCGTGGATCACTCAGTTCAACGGACTGTCGCTGAACAAGATGCCGACTGCCAACGAATGGAAGGTCAAGAAGGATGGCGGGCACTTCGACTCGGTTGCCGGTGCCACTGTTACCCCACGCGCCGTCACCAAGGCTGTGTACAAAGCCGTGAAATTCGCGACAGAAAACCGCGAACGCCTGTTCGCGCCGAAGAGCGCCAAGGAGTAAAGCCATGTTGATCACGCTCAGCGAAATCAAGCAAATTTCTCTCAACGGCGTCTGGAAACAGAACAGTAGTCTGGTCCAGATTCTCGGCATGTGCCCGCTGCTCGCAATTACGACGACGCTGGTCAATGGAGTAATGCTCTCCTTCGCCACCCTGCTGGTGATGGCCTTCTCCAATTTCTTCGTCGCCTGTCTGCGCAATTTCATTCCTTACGAAATCCGCATTCCGGTCTTCATCCTGGTCGCCGCCGCCGTGGTTACGGTTATCGACCTCGGCATGAATGCGTACATGCACGATATGTACAATATCTTGGGTATTTTCATCCCGCTTATCATCACCAACTGCTTGGTACTCGGCCGCATCGAGGCCTTTGCCGCCAAAAACAGCCCGCTCGGCGCCGCTCTCGATGGCGCCATGATGGGCGTTGGCATGATCTGGACACTGGGCTTGCTCGGCGGCATCCGCGAATTCATCGGTGCAGGCACTTTCCTGGGTGGTATCGAGCTCGTCATCCCGGGCACCTCCGCACTGCAAATCCTGCCGGCTGACTACCCTGGTTTCCTAGTCGCCATTCTGCCGCCAGGTGCCTTTATCTGCCTGGGTTGCATGGTGGCCTGGAAGAACTGGGTCGAGGCCCGCGCAGCCAAGCGTGCCCAGCTACCTCCGCCCGCTCCGATTGCCGCTGGCGGCTGCCACTAAGCTATTAAGCTGCCCGTTGCGGGCCATAGAAAACCGTCCGCATGCGACTCGAAAGTATCCGCCAATCCTTGCACGCCACTGGCGCCAAGGATTGTCACATTGACCGCGTTCTTCGCGCCTGGACTCAGGCCAAACCGCTAGATGCCGGGCCTCGCCACCAGCCCCCCGACAACTACCTGCCGCTCCCCCTGCGCAACGCCCTTCCGGCCCTTGATTCAAAATTCGCTAGCTTGGCCCGTATTCGCTCGGAACACAAAGGCGAAGACGGCTCACGCCTTCTCGTCGAACTGGCTGACGGCCAACTGGTCGAAAGCGTTCTATTACCGCGCGACGGCCTCTGCATCTCGACCCAGGTTGGCTGTGCAGTGGGTTGTACATTCTGCATGACCGGCCGCAACGGCCTGCTGCGCCAGGTCGACAGCGGCGAAATGGTCGCTCAGGTCGTCCTCGCCCGACGCCAGCGCAAGGTTAGCCGTGTCGTTTTCATGGGTATGGGCGAACCCTCGCATAACATGGACAACGTACTCGAAGCGATCGATATGCTGGGCACCTACGGTGGTATCGGTCATAAGAATCTTGTCTTCTCGACCGTCGGCGATCATCGCGTCTTCGAGCGCCTGCCACTAGAGCGCGTACGCCCAGCTCTGGCCATTTCGCTACACACTACCCGAGCCGCGCTGCGGACAGAACTGCTGCCAAGAGCGCCGGCTATTCCGCCGGAAGAACTGGTGGA
>JAGWUW010000373.1 GCA_028868235.1 Betaproteobacteria bacterium
CATGTCGTCAAGCGCCATTTCGCCGGCAAGGAGATCAGCACACTGAAAGCCTTGTCCAAGCCTACCCGACTGGACCAACAAAAGATCATCCTGCAATTGTTCGATTACCGCCTGGCCGATCAAACTGCCAAGGAAGAACTGGAGCACAAGGCGCAGCGTTTCGCGATGCTGTCGACACAGCCAATCTACATCATGCGCGAAGTCCTGCAGCACCTGGAAAGCCAGCGCGTCGTCATTCCCGGCTACAGCTATCTGCAGGACATGGTCGGGCGTGCCGTTACCTCGGAGCGCAACCGCATCACGGCCCTCCTGGAGGCGGCGTTGACGCCGGCGGCGCGCGAGCAGTTGGATGCCTTGCTCGAAGCTGACGAAAACATGTACCGGATCAGCGCATTGAAGCGCGAAGCCAAGGATTTCAGCTACAAGGAGCTGCGCCAGGAAGTCGAACGGCGCCGCTTCTTCCATCCACTGCATGATACGGCGCGCAAGTTCCTGGCCACTGCCGGACTCTCGGCCGAGAGTGGCAAATATTATGCGTCACTGGTCAAGTTCTATACCGTCTACAGCTTGCGACGCATGGCGACCAAGACAACACGGCTGTACCTGCTGTGTTTTGCGTACCATCGCTTCCGCCAGATCAACGACAACTTGATCGACGCCTTCATCCACCTGGTCCACCAGTACGAGAAACTTGGCAAGCGGGCGGCCGACGAGACCATGCACAAGGCGATGGAGGACGCGGCTGCACATTTGCAGGCGGCGGGCCAAGTGCTAAACCTATTTACCGACACCGCCATCCCCGAAGATGCGCCGTTTTCCACCGTCAAGGTACAGGCGTTCCATCTGCTGGAGCCGGAACAATTTCCGATCGTGGCGAACTACCTGCGCAATATCGCCTTCGACAAAGTCGGCTTCGAGTGGGCGTACTACACCACCTTGTCGCACCAGTTCAAGCGCAATCTGCGCCATCTGTTTTGCGAACTGGACTTCGCCGGTCGTGTGGAAGACGCACCACTACTGGGCGCGGTGCTGGTCCTTCAAGACCTGCTGCGCAGCGGGAAGTCGCCGCGCCAGGCCAAGCCGTCGCTGTTTCCGACCGAAGTGATTCCCAAGAGCCTGCAGCGTTATCTTTTCGTGGATGCCGGGGAAGATGACGACCAGCTAGCCGAAGGCGATAAGGTGCTGGACGTCGACCGCTACGAATTCCTGCTGTACCGCCTGCTGCGCAATGCGCTCGAAGCCGGCAACCTATTTGTCAAGGACAGCGTGGAATTTCGCCGCTTCGAGGATGACTTGATCAGCGACGAGCGCTGGGAAAACAAGGCGCAAGTCCTTCGGGAAATCGGCGCGCAGATCCTGATCGACCCGATCGAGAACACACTGGCACAGATGAAGGCCGATCTGGAAACGAAGATCGAAGCCGTCAACCAGCGTATCGCCGACGCGGTCAACCAGCATATCAAAATCACTGGCCGTGGCGAAAAGAGGCGCTGGCAGTTGCTATATCCGAGCGAGGACGAACCGGTCAACAGCCCGTTCTTCGGCAAGCTGCCGGGCGTGGGTATCGCCGATCTGTTGTGGTTCGTCCATCAGCACACCGGGTTCTTAAAAAGCTTCAGCCACGTGCTGGACCGCTATGTCAAGCACGATCCCGATCCGCGCGAACTGCTGGCGTGCATTGTCGCCATGGGTACCAATATGGGGATCGGTAAAATGGCAGAGGTCTCGGGCCTGAATTACGCGTCGCTGCTTAATACGGCGCGCAATTTCCTGCGCCAGGAAACTCTGCATGTGGCCAACGATGCGATCAGCAACGCGATCGCCGTGCTGCCGGCATTCCATCTGTACGATATCCGTGACGACGTGCATTCAAGCAGCGACGGACAGCGGATCGAAACGCAGATCGATACGGTCAACGCCCGTTATTCGCCGAAATACTTCGGATTGCAAAAAGGCGTCAGCGCCTACACGCTGGTCGCCAACCATGTGCCGATCAACGCCAAGATCATCGGCACGCACGAGCACGAAAGCCACTACGTGTTCGACCTGTTGTACAACAATACGTCCGACATCAAACCGGAGCGGCATTCCACCGATACGCACGGCACCAACCAGGTCAATTTCTGGACCTTGCATGTGTTCGGCTACCAGTTCGCGCCGCGCTACCGCGACCTACACAAGAAAATGGAAAAACTGGTCGGCTTCCAGAACCCGGGTGAGTATGGCGAGCTGCTGATCAAGCCATCCAGAAAGGTGCCGGAGGATCTGATCATTGCCGAATGGCCCAATGTCCAGCGCATCATGGCGTCACTCGCGCAAAAGGATGTGACGCAGGCGACCGTCATCCGCAAGCTCAGCAGCTATACGCGCCAGAATCAGACCAAGAAAGCCCTATGGGAACTGGACAATATACGTAGGACGCTGTACATCCTGGACTTCATCGACGACGCCAGCCTGCGGCAAAGCGTACAAAAGGCATTGAATCGGGGAGAGGCCTATCACCGGTTCCGAAAATCGGTGTCGTACGTCAACAACGGGAAATTCAGGGTCAAGACTGAAGCTGAGCAGAATATCTGGAATGAGTGCTCGCGATTGATCGCCAACGCGATCATTTATTACAATACGGCGTTACTGTCGAAGGTCTATGAACAGAAGCGCGCGGCGCGGGACGAGGAGGCGATTGGGGCGTTGCGCAGCGTGTCGCCAGTGGCATGGCGCCATGTGAACCTGATCGGCCGCTTTGAATTCACGGCCGAGGCGCCGCAGCTCGACATTGATGCCCTGGCGGCACGCTACGCCGAACCGGGCTACTGGGGTCAGGCGTTCGAGGAAGGCGAGGACGGCTCATTAGCCTGAGAATTCAAGCGCTTACGAAAACTTTTACCTTTTCGAGGGGATGGGTAGAAATAGCCAAATCGGGATTGATGCGGAGCGCGACCCGCGGTGCCAGTCCCAGGCGCTGCCCGGCCGCCGCGACGCGATCCAGCTCCCCTTC
>JAGWUW010000374.1 GCA_028868235.1 Betaproteobacteria bacterium
TCATGGCCAACAGTGTTCCCCAGCCGATGCCCACGATCACCGCTTGACCGGTGACGGCCACCGATATCTTCATGCCGTCCCACAGGAATGGCAAGGCGCCGGAGATGGAGGACCAGTCAAATTCGTACATTTCACTTTCCTCCAATATAACCGGGTACCACAATGCGCTTCTCGAAGCGATGCATCAGGGTCATCACGGTGACATTGATCAGGATGTAGGATAGCGTCACCGCGATGAAGGACTCGTAGGGCTGTGCCGTGTAATCAACCAACTGACGGCCTTGCGCTGCAAGCTCGAGGAGACCGATGGTCGAGCAGACGGCAGAGTTTTTGAATATATTGAGAAACTCCGAAGTCAGCGGCGGCACAATCAGGCGGAAAGCCATCGGCAACAGCACGTGGCTGTATGTCTGCGATAGCGTGAAGCCGAGCGCCAGGCCAGCATTTTTTTGGCCTTTAGGCAATGAGTTGATGCCGGCGCGCACCTGCTCCGCAACCCGTGCGCTGGTAAACAGACCGAGACAAACTACCGAAGCAAGGAATTGCTGCAATACCGGGTTAGCCTGCTTATACGCATCGCCGATGCTGGCCGGCAGCAGTTCCGGCAGCACGAAGTACCAGATGAACAGTTGGACGAGTAGCGGCACATTACGGAACAATTCGACATACGCAGTAGCGATACCGGCCAGCGCCTTGCTCGGCACCGTGCGCAAAACGCCAACCAGCGCACCGAGCAACAGTGCCAGCACCCAGGCGGACAATGACAGTGCAATGGTCATTTTGAACCCGGCAAACATCCAGCCCAGATAAGTGTCGTCCCCTGACGCCGACGGCTGCAGGAAGATGCCCCAATTCCATTGGTAGCTCATGCTTACCCCTTTCCCGAAGTTTCTTTCCGGGCTAGCGGCGCCCCGGAAGCAGCCGGAATTACTCGAAAGCCTTGTCGTTCGGTGCCTTCATCAGGGCCTTCATATCATCCGAGAGCGGCATGTTGAGATTCAGCCCTTTGGGTGGAATCGGATTCAAGAACCACTTGGTGTAGATCTTTTCGGCTTCACCTGAGCTCAGTGCCTTGGTCAGCGCAGCATCGACCACTTTCTTGAAGCCCGGGTCATCCTTGCGCAACATGCAACCATACGCCTCTTTCGACTGGGCCGTACCAACCACCGCCCAGTCACCCGGCCTCTTGGCCTTGGCCATTTCGCCGTAGAGCAACGCGTCGTCCATCATGAACGCCACCGCGCGGCCGGTTTCCAGCGTCAGGAAGGACTCGCCATGATCCTTGGCAGAAATCACGTTCATCTTCATCTGCTTGTCTTCATTCATCTTGCGGATGAGGCGTTCCGAGGTCGTACCGGCGGTGGTCACGACATTCTTGCCAGCCAAATCCGGGAAATCCTTGATGCCGGAACCCTTTTTAGTCATCAGCTTGGTGCCGACCACGAAAATGGTTGTGGAGAAGGCAACCTGCTTCTGGCGCTCGGTGTTGTTGGTCGTCGAGCCGCACTCGATATCGACGGTACCGTTCTGTACCAGTGTAATACGGTTGGCCGATGTGACCGGCATCAACTTGATGTCGAGTTTGGTTAACTTCAGTTCGTTTTTGATCGCGTCCACCACCTTCAACATGAGTTCTTGCGAATAACCGATGACCTGCTGCTTGTCGTCGTAGTAGGAGAAGGGAATCGAGGATTCGCGATGGCCAAGGGTAATGCTACCGGCCTCCTTGATTTTCCTCAGTGTCTGAGACTCTTGTGCTATGACAGAAGCGGAGCAGGCCGTCATAACCGCGGCGGCGATAACGATGCGTTTCATTTTTATGTCTCCTGAAAAGCGAAGCCGCCCTCGGCTTCCCCGCTTCATCATACGCACATGGCACGCCAACAACAACGGATGGAAAACACAACCATAACCAACTGTTTTCAAACAAATCTAGCAACCTTCCGAAAACATGTTCTCGACTTCCCTAAGACTAGCTAATACCGCCATCCGTTTTCTGACAACCCGTAGTCGACACTCATGAAAAAAGCCGCCCATGGGCGGCTTCTGGAAGAGCGCTTGAAGGGGCCTCAGTTGAAGCGGGTATCAAGCCCCTGCTCGGCCAGTTCGGCGGCGCGCAGCACCGCGCGGGCCTTGTTCTGGGTTTCCTGCCATTCCGATTCCGGATTCGAATCGGCAACGATGCCGGCACCGGCCTGGACGTGGAGCTTATTGTCCTTGATCACGCCGGTGCGGATGGCAATCGCGACATCCATGTCTCCGTTGAAGCTGAGGTAGCCGACCGAGCCAGCGTAAATGCCACGCTTGACCGGTTCCAGTTCATCGATGATTTCCATCGCCCGCACCTTCGGCGCACCGGAAACAGTACCCGCAGGAAAGGTGGCACGCAGCACGTCGAGGGCGTCGAGCCCAGGCTGCAGCCTGCCTTCAACATTGGACACAATGTGCATCACGTGCGAATAGCGCTCGACGATCATGTTCTCGGTCAGCTTGACCGACCCGACCCGGGCGACACGACCGCAGTCGTTGCGGCCGAGATCGAGCAACTGGGTGTGCTCGGCGCGCTCCTTTTCGTCGGCCAGCAGTTCGGTCGCCAGAGCTGCATCTTCCTCCGGCGATGCCCCACGCTTGCGCGTGCCGGCAATCGGCCGCACGGTCACCCGCTCCCCCTCAAGGCGAACGAGAATTTCCGGCGAAGCTCCGACAACGTGGTAGTCCTCGAAATCGAAATAGAACATGTAGGGCGATGGATTAAGGCTACGCAGGGTGCGATACAGCGCCAACGGGCTTGCCTGAAAAGGCTTGGTCATGCGCTGCGATAGCACCACCTGCATGATGTCGCCTTCGGTGATATAACTCTTAGCCTTGAGTACGGCCTGCTTGAAAGCGGCCTCGCCAAACGTGGATACCGCCGGCTCGGAATGCACCGGCTGCTCGCTGGGCAGCGTGACCGGGGTACGCAGCTTGCCGAG
>JAGWUW010000375.1 GCA_028868235.1 Betaproteobacteria bacterium
TGGCCAGAAAATCGGCATTGCCATCCCAATACTTGGGATACGCTTTCGTAAACCGGTCATAATTAAAACGCCCCGTGGTCTGATGCACGCCACGCCCGCGAAACTGCCAGCCGTCCCCGGGCTGATCGTTGCCCAGTTGATCATTTCCATCTGGCCCATACACTTTGTTCGCAATCACTTCTTGGTTTGCCTCGCGGGTGATGCTCTTTTTGCCGTTCTTTCCTTTTTCCTCAAGGCGCCCGTCAGTATTTGCCTCGGCAGGAAACTTCTTGTAGTACCCGAAAGTCGCAATCAGCCCGGCGGGCGTGTAGTTCAGGCTCTCGGCGCTTCCGGATAGCTGCGGCGATTCGCGCTTGATCTGCCCGAAGAAATGCGCTCGACGGATCGGCGTATCCAATTTGTACTTGGGCAAATCGCTGTTCAGCTCATCCGCTACCTCCTGAAGATGCGCATCAGTCGGGATGCCGCCCTTGTTCTTTGGGAATATTTTCCTCAACTGTTCCGTGGTGATTTGCGCGGGCACCGGCCTGATGGGCGCCGCCTGTGGCTGTCCGTTTTCGTTCTTGCTGTCTTTCGCAGTTTGCCCTTGGTTGCCAACAGGCGAAGGCCCAACGGCCCCTGGGGCCGGCTTTGGGGGCGGTGGGTTGTCGACCGTTTTTGGCACCTGCTTGGGATTGCCCGTGGTTTTGACGGTCTTCAACATCTTGCGCACGAGCTTGTTCTTGCCTACTTCGGGGACGACATCGTCCAGTTGCTTGAACGCGAGTGCCGTGCGCGACCACACAAAAATTTGAATCGGCTTAAAACTCTTGGGCGTCAACGTTACCCAATAATTCTCCTCCGTGGTGACGCCGGCCTTTTCCATGCCGTCGAATTTGATCTTGTATTTGATACCGTCCAACCCTTCAAGGTAGCGGTTTACGAAGCAAATCATGACCTCGCCGGGTTTGTCGACAGACGGGAACAGTCTGTCCAGAAAGTCTTTCCAGGCGCTCATGCCAACTCCTGGTCTGCATCAGCCTGGATGTCTTCAATGTTCAGCCACTCGCCTTCGCCGAATAGAATATCGACCGCCTGTGTCGAAGGTGTCATGACCAGATTGGATCGTCCGATGTTGTTAAGTGTCCCGCGTTCCAATAACAGTGGGGTTTCTCCTGTGGTCCAGATTTGGTACTCAGCACCTTGCATCTGAGGGTCGTGCTCAAAAAAACTTCCGGCATCCAGTTGAATACCGTAGTCATTGAGCAAAGGCAGGCTGACTTGCCCTGTAGGCAGTGCTTCGAGATTGGCACTATCGCTTCCCGGCCCCATAAACGCATTCCCGCTACCTTTGACCGAGAATTTCCCCGGGCAGGCAAAGGTGATATTGCCGCCTTCCAGCGTGACGGAAGACTGCCCGGCCTGAAGCACGATCTTTTCGTTGGCCAGGATCTGAATCTCGTCGTTGGAACTGGTCACCGTGATCGACTGATCGGCGAGGATTTCCATCTCGTCCGTATGGGCCTGGAGGGTGTGAGTGCCGGCCTGGGCGATGCTCTTGATGCCGCCCGTGTGGCTGAACCAGCTGGCGCCCTCACCGACGGCGATGGAGAGGGTATGGGCGCTGGCGATGTGGAAATCCTGCTGGACCGTGGCGTGCAGGTTGGCGCCGGCGAAGAGCAGGGTGCTGGCGGGGGAGGAGAGGCCGATGTCGGACGGGGCTTCGTTGACGATGAACGGCCGGGCGAAGCGTTCGGTCGGGTCACCGAGTGTTCGACTGCCGGACTGCGCCTTTCTGGCATCCTGGCCACCGACGCTGCCGGTATATTTGCCCTCCTGCTGCGGATCAATGGCCTTCAGGAACTCCTCTTGTGCTGTATTGGCCTTTAGCGGCAGAGCGTGTTGGTGTTGGGCTGCATCGGAGAGCGATTGGGCTGTTTCGTGCGCAGCTTTCAATTGGCCGACCGTTTCCGCCACGTCCATCTGCGTGCTCTGCCCGTTCGGTCGGGCGTTGGCCGAGATCAGCATGCCTTCGCCAGCTCTCACAGCCATCCAGCCGTCGGTGCGCAGTTCGAAGCCGCTGCCGCGCCAGGCACCCCGGCTGGCTGATTCCGGGGCCTGGTGAATGAGGTGGCCTAGGCCTAGCTGAGTGGCATTCTCGCTGGTCGCCAGGCGGGTACGGAGTTGGCCCGGTGCATCGTCGATTACCCACTGGTTGAAACCCGACTCGTGGTTATGGCTCATCCAGCCGGAAATTACCCCTGGATGATTAGCTCCGGCCTCGTGGCCGGCCGAGAAGGGCGGCAGGTCGGCGCCGTTATAGCTTTGGCCGACAATGATCGGACGATCGATATCGCCATCAAGGAAATCGACGAGTACCTCGGTGCCGATGCGGGGCAGGAAATGGCTCCCCCAGTTCGCACCGGACAGCCACTCGGCCACCCGTATCCAGGTGCCGGACTGATCATTGTTCGGCGCATTTCCGGTCTTGCCGGCCGTGCGGCCCGCAGGACCGGTCTCGGTCAGGCCGCCGGCCAGCGGCGCTGCCCCCCGTTGCCAGGGAAACTGAATCTTGATGCGATGGTCGCGGTCGGTGGTGACGACCTGGTCGGACAAGCCGACAACATGGGCAACCTGTGGCCGGGCGGTAGGCCGGGGTAGGGCACGAGAGACGACCGGTACGCCTCCCGGCTGGGCGGTGAAGACGTTGCGATAACTGCCGTTCTCGACCTCCGTTGCGCCCAGCAATTTGGCGACTTCGGCACCGAGATTATTGGCGCCGTGATGGTCGATGGCCAGGATGGTGAAGCGGGCTTCGTCGCCGAAATAGCCACTGTGCTGGCTCAAGGTGACTACCGTTCCTTCTGCCAGTTGGCGTACCGTACTTTCCCCGGCGAAGCGGCGATAGGCGGCTTCGTTGGCGGCAAGGGCAAGATCGGTACGCAACTGGGCGGCGGCGCTGTCTTCGAAACGGTAAGGGTGGGAAGCGTC